>JAFWRV010000145.1 GCA_017519685.1 Clostridia bacterium | reverse complement strand
CTGACCGGCAGGTAACTTAGCAGCATCTTCAATTTTCATTGAATCAAACAAATACACAATATTGCTGTACTGCTCTGCCGTCACACGGTATTTTCCTTCGGTTTTTGCCGCGTTATATGATGAATAAACTGTGAGGAAAATCCCGTCTGCGGTTTTTTCAAGCAAAAGTCCCGAAGATTCTGAAACCGGAGGATTGGTTGAGGAATAGCTTGAACAGTTATATGAAACGGAAGATAAATTCATTTATTTACACATCCTTTTTGATGATATTATAAAATTAAAAGGAATATTTGTCAATAAAGTGAAATGCAATGATATCAAAAGACAAAATGAATTTTAAGTTACATATTGTTTTAATAAAAAAAATCATTGACAAAACGGTAAATATTTGATATTATATGTTGCGTTCCGAATGTATGGGCCATTAGCTCAGTTGGTTAGAGCACTCGGCTCATAACCGAATGGTCCGGGGTTCGAGTCCCTGATGGCCCACCATACTTAGGGGTATAGCTCAGTTGGTAGAGCAGCGGTCTCCAAAACCGCGTGCCGAGGGTTCAAGTCCTTCTGCCCCTGCCAAGCTTTTAGAGTCCGCAATTCCTTATATATCAAGGGATTGCGGGTTTCTTTTTGCTCGTTTTCGACGAATTTTATTATTCTTTATGAGCATCAAATTTCGCAAAAATACCCCGTTTTTTCATATAAGTGTCGTCAAAGTGTCGTCAAAAATAAAGCCCCAAATTTCAATAAAATCAAAGGAAGCCGCCCCACAGACTGAAATTATTCTGTCTGCGAAGCGGCATTTTTTCGTCATTTAAGGTATTTTTCAAGCTTTTCTATTGAATGTTTCTTGCCGTTTTCCGACAGATGTGTATAGATGGAAATTGTAGTTTTTATGTCGGAATGGCCAAGCAATTCTTTTGCGGTAAGCATATCAACACCCGCTTCATAGAGAAGTGAGGCGTAGGTATGTCTGAGTGAATGCCAGTCGAAATCGATACCGGTTTCTTTCTGGAGTGATTCAAGCAATCTTTTCCATGCTGTTTCTGTCATTCGCTCGCACATGAGTCCTCGGATAACTGTATCTGTCTTTTTAGCCCTGACGGGAGCAATCTCTTTGCCGGTTTTAATAAGTTTGCCTTCTTCATCATACATAGCTATAGGAACGTAATTATTCTGATAGCTTTTCAATACCGCCAGCAGTTTTTCCGGTATCGGAACATTTCTGATTCCCGCCGCTGTCTTTGGCTTTTTTATTTTGTTTTCCTTATAATCGTAGCTTTTGTTTACGCAAACCATTTTGTTCTTGAAGTCTATATCGCTCCAATTTAAGGCAGCCACTTCGCCTCGCCTCAAACCTGTCAAAATCATCATCTGAGCAGGAAGGTATCTGATGTCAGTGCTGTTGAGTATTATGTTTCTTTCCGCTTCGGTTAAAGCACTTCTTTCCCTGACAAGCGCACTTTTAGGCGGATCAACATAGATGCAGGGGTTGTAATCAATTAATCTGTTGCGAATACCGTATTCAAATACAGATGAAACGGCAGATATATATCTTGATACTGTCCTTTTTCCGGAAGGCTTTCCCGTAGAGGGATTCACCGCATAGATATCAAGCATGGAATTGTTAATATCATCTATGGTAATATCTTTAATCTGCTTATCTTTAAATGGTGCAGAAAGCGCTTCAATTCTGAATCGTTTTGTGTTCAGCCTGTCTTCGCTTAACTGAGCGACATCAAATGCGAGACGCATTTCTGCAAGCTCGGAAAATGTCATATTACATGACGGCTTTTGAGAAGTAATGATTAGCTCGGTTTCTTTGTCTCTTATTTCCTTTTGATTTTTACCATAAATACTTACTCTTTTTTTGGTCCCGTCTTCATTTGTCAGAGTTATTCTTTTTTCATATCGTCCATCATCTCTTTTTTTCATAAGAATGATTCCTTTCATACTTAATAAAATAATAATATTTTCTATTTCAATTTATGCAATTGTGCGGATGCTCCCTGCACAGTAACCTGCGCAGGGAGCAATGAATATTATTTATTCGGAAACTCTTCTGTTACCGAGAAGCCACTTTATATAATCGTCATGGCTGATTGTAATTTTGCAGCCGGGTGATGCCTGATAATACGGGAGACCGCCATTCTTGCAATAGTTAAGAACCTGCCTTCTTGATACTCTCAGCGCATCGGCGATTTCAGATATGGTATAAAAATCCTGCTTGGTCATATAATCACCTCATCTTTCGTAGTAATTCTTTTTCTTTGCTTTGACTTTCGCCCGCTGGTTTTCCGCATACAGGGCAAGAGCCTTATCAATGATCTCCGCCATAAACTTCGGCGTGGCATCGGATTTGAAATACTTACCGAGAATTTCCGGCGGAACTTTCAGTGCCTCGCGCTGATTGGACTTGCGCTCGCACATGATTTCAAGTATCATATCCGCGTCGAGCTTCCCTTCACCTGAGAGTTTCCTCATTCGCTGCGCCTGTGAAAGCGAAGGAACCGCCTGTTCACTTTCAATCGTGACAAGCAGTTCCTTCTGAAGCTCCTGCGGTATGTATGAAATTTCAATTGCGGGTGTTATCGCCATTCTCTTTTCATCCACCATTTTCAGCAGTTCGGGGATGAGATAAGTCAGACGGATATAACGCTGAATTGTACGTTCACATTCATCGTTACTTCTTGTTTGAAGCGTTCCTGACGTTTTTTCCAACTTCCCGACAACATGTCGCGAAGTTAAATCTGTCCGTTTTCCCTGGTGTTTGACAGCATCCCATTTCATTTTGTAGGCAAATGCCTTTTCACTTGGCAGAAGACCGTCACGGTAGAGGTTGCTGTCAACGAGAACCACAATCGCGTCTTCACGGCTCATCTCCGAAACATAGCACGGGATCATTTTTAGGCCGAGCTTTTTGCAGGCGTGAAATCTTCTGTGACCCGAAATGATTTCGTACTCTCCGCTGCCGTCGGGACGGACAATCAGCGGCTCGATTATTCCCTTGGCTTTGATACTGTCGACCAGCATTTCCATCTGGTCGTCATCCGTAACTCTGAAGGGATTGCCTTCATACGGATGCAGCTTTGACAATTCTATTTTTTTAACTATCATAGTATTAACTCCTTGTATTATTCCCTGACAAATTCTGTTTTTTCCTCATCTGTGAGTCCAGGCACATTGAGGCTGACAAACCATTTGTCTTTATCCTTGAAGTAAAGAATCTTACCTTCCTTGTTTAACTGCGAATAGGCGTCGTAGTATGTTCTCTCGCCGATGTTGTATGAAGTGACCTGCGATTTCAGCTTTTCGCTTTCCATTTCATCAACCTCACTGAGAAATCGGAGGATAAGGTTCTTTGCTTTTTGTTTTTTAGTCTCCGTCTTGATTTCCTTACCGGTTGCAAGGTCATCGGGAGTGATGTCACATACACCGTTCCATTTGAACCCTTCTTCTGTTCCCAGAGTAAAGGAAAGCGAAGGTGAAGCGGGCGAAAGCGATGATTTGATATGGCAGAGCGCTCTGCAGTTATAGTCATCTTTCTGAGCACCCACAAGCAGAACGCTTCTTGCGGCGGCAATAATATCAATTGAGCCGAGTCCGCGCTGACTGGCAGAAGCAGAGTTGTTCTTATTAAGATGTCCTATCAGCAGAATGGCACAGCCCGTTTCTTCGGCGATCTTTCCGAGCTTTGAAAGAACCGGTCTGACTTCGTTGGCGCGGTTCATATCCTTATCCGCACCGAGATATGCCTGTATCGGGTCGATAACAAAAAGTTTTACATTATTCTCTCTGATTGCTCTGCCGATTCTCTCATCGTCAAGTGTCAGAGGGTTGTCGCTGTCATCGATTACAAACACTCTTGATAAATCAGCTCCCGCTTTTTCAAGCCTGGGTCTTATTGTGTCGGCAAGTCCGTCTTCGGCAGTCTGATAGATGCAGTTGAACGGAGGATTTGGTTTATCCATTTCCGGCAGCGGAGTTCCAGTTGTGCAGGCGGCAATAATCTGCATAGCTATTGTTGTTTTTCCGAGACCGGAGTCACCTTCGAGAAGCGAGTATTTTCCGAAGGGAATGTAATTCGGCCAGAGGAATTTGACTTCCTCGGTTTCAATATCCGACATTGTAATCATCTTAACCGGCTCTTTACGGCTGATTGTTACCTTAAGCGG
>JAFWRV010000144.1 GCA_017519685.1 Clostridia bacterium | reverse complement strand
CGCTCGGAATATCGTCTCGTTTTAAGGCAGGATAACGCCGACCGCCGTCTGACCGAGTTCGGTCACAGAATCGGTCTTGTCTCCGATGAGCGTTATGAAAAATTCAGGAAAAAGCTCTCACATATTGAAGCAGAGAGAAAAAGAGCGGAAGAAACCTCAATCCGCAAAACCCCCGAGCTTGACGCCGTACTTGTTTCACGTGGAACATCTCCGATGGAAAAGGGCGTCAAAATGGCGGAGCTGCTTAAAAGACCCGGCGTTGATTATGACGCGCTCGCTCCGTTTGATCCGGACAGACCGCCTCTTGACCGCGAAATATTTGAGCAGGTTGAAATCGACATCAAATATGAAGGTTACATAAAAAGACAGCAGCTTCAGATAAATGAGATGAAACGCCTTGAGGTTCAGAAAATTCCCGACGGAACGGATTATTCCGAAATACGCGGACTGCGCCTTGAAGCGATAGAAAAGCTGAATAAGATTAAACCCGAAACAGTCGGACAGGCATCCAGAATTTCGGGCGTGTCCCCTGCCGACATCACGGTTCTGATTGTCTGGCTCGAAAGGAACAGGTCAAATGAACTTTAATCTCGATTTACTTCTTGAGAATCTTAAAAATCTGAATATTGATATAAATGAAAGGCAGATAACCTTGCTTGACGGATATACCGGTCTGCTGACCGAAAAAAACAAGGTTATGAACCTGACTTCAATTGAAGGCCCCGATGAATCGGCGGTCAAGCATCTCGCGGACAGTATCAGCGTCATGACGGCGGCGGATTTTAAGCCCGGCTCGAAAGTCATCGATGTCGGCACGGGAGCGGGTTTTCCCGGAGTACCTCTGCTGATAATGAAT
This sequence comes from Clostridia bacterium, assembly GCA_017519685.1. Taxonomy (GTDB): domain Bacteria; phylum Bacillota; class Clostridia; order Oscillospirales; family Acutalibacteraceae; genus CAG-177. The sequence continues at coordinate 5,799 of JAFWRV010000144.1, read as the reverse complement.
CCCGAAATAGATCTGACTCTGCTTGACTCAACCGGAAAAAAACTTGCGTTTATTTCCGAGGCACTTGATGAACTCGGCGTCAATGCTGAAACTCTGCACATGCGAGCCGAGGAAGCGGGAAAAGACAGCAACCGCAGGGAAAAATACGATTACGCCGTATCCCGCGCAGTCGCTTCTCTGAATGTTCTGAGCGAATACTGTCTGCCTCTGATAAAAACAGGCGGCTCATTCATAGCGATGAAAGGGCCGAAAGCGGAGGACGAAATCCGCGAAGCGGAAAACGCTTTGAATATTCTAGGAGGAAAAGTCGATAAAATCATTCCTGTCGGTCTGACAGACGGAGCCGAAAGAAATCTGATTGTGATAAAAAAGACTAAATCAACTCCGCCGAAATATCCGCGGCCTTCGGCGCAGATTTCAAAAAAACCGCTGTAAAATGTTTCACGTGGAACACTCGTCAACAGATGAGTGTTCTTTTTATGTAAAAAAGTCTTTTAATTTAAATGATAGTATGTTATAATCTTAAAAATTCATTGTAACAGGGGAGATAACCTTGGCAAAAACCATAGCAGTAGTAAATCAGAAGGGCGGAGTCGGAAAAACAACTTCCGCCGTAAATCTTGCCGCGGCGCTCGGCAGCAAGGGAAAGAAAATATTGCTTGTTGACATTGACCCTCAGGGAAACACCACAAGCGGATACGGAATCAATAAAAAAGGACTTGACGCTTCATCATATGATGTGCTGACCGGTACAAAAAGCGCAAAAGAGGCAACAGTAAAAACAGAATTCCAAAACGTCTGGCTGATACCGTCGGGTATGGAGCTTGCGGGAGCGGAAATTGAGCTTGCCGAAATGAGCAAAAGAGAAAGCCGCCTTAAAAACGCGCTTTCGCTGATAAACAGCGATTTTGATTATATATTCCTTGACTGTCCGCCGTCGCTCGGGCTGATTACTCTTAACGGACTTTGCGCGGCTCAGACTCTGCTCGTTCCGATTCAGTGTGAGTTCTATGCTCTTGAGGGACTGAGCCAACTGATTTCAACAGTCAGAACCGTCAAGCGCCTTTATAATCCCTACATAGAAATAGAGGGAGTGCTGCTGACAATGTATGACGGCAGACTGAATCTTACCCAGCAGGTAGTGGATGAAGTCAAAAAAGCGTTCCCGAAAAAAGTATATTCAACATTTATACCGAGGAATGTCCGTTTATCGGAAGCGCCGAGCTACGGCCAGCCGGTAATGTACTATGACAAATCCTCAAAGGGAACAAAAGCGTATGACGCGCTCGCGGACGAATTTTTAAGAAACAACAGATAGGAGAAGTTATATGGCAGCGAAAAAAAGCGGACTCGGCAGGGGACTTGACGCGCTTTATTTTGACAACTCCACGGAAAGCACCGATAATTCCGGCGCGGTCACCCTGAAAATAACAGAAATAGAACCAAATAAACTCCAGGCAAGAAAAACCTTTGATGAAGAAGGAATTTCCGAGCTTGCAGATTCAATTGCGGCGCACGGCCTTCTTCAGCCGCTGATAGTAAGACCTCTTTTAAACGGCGGTTATCAGCTGATAGCAGGTGAAAGACGCTGGAGAGCTTCAAGAAACGCGGGGCTGACCGAAGTTCCCGTAATCATCAAATCCCTGACAGACGAAGAAGCCGCCGTCATCTCCCTGATTGAAAACCTTCAGAGAGAAGACCTTAATCCCGTTGAAGAAGCGTACGGCTATTCGGATCTGATAAAAACCTACGGTCTGACCCAGGAGGAAGCGGCGCAGAAAGTCGGTAAATCCAGGACCGCCGTGACAAATTCCCTCAGAATAATCAAACTTCCCGCCGAAGTAATAGAGATGGTGCGCTCCGGCTCGCTTTCCGCGGGTCACGCAAAAGCCCTCGCAGGAATTGAAGGCGATGATAAAATCATTCTCGCGGCAAAAACAGCCGTTGAAAAGGGTCTTTCGGTCAGAGAAACAGAAAAACTCGTCAAAAATCTCTCAAAAGAAAAAAAGCAGCCCGAAAAAGTATCGGTAAAGAGAGCAAGTTATTTTGACGAGGTTGAACTGGCATTATCAAACTCATTGGGTCGTAAGGCCAAAGTTATTACAAGCGGAAAGAAAGAAAACGGAACTCTCCAGATTGATTTCTACGATAAAGCGGACCTCGAGCGTATCGCAAACGCGCTCGCATCACTTGAAAACTGACAGGGGATGAGGAATTGAAAAAAAGCAACCTGATTATATCGGTTGTTGCCGTTTTAATAATGACGCTTGTTTTGTCTGCCGTGCTTGTCAGCAGATGGTCAAAATTCACCTCACGCCCGACAATCGGCGAAGCTCAGCCGCAGACCGTTGAGCAGACATCTCAGACACGCGCCGCCGATTTTGATTATTCGGGGCTCGGAAACAAGCTGTCCTCGATAAGCGGAATGAAAATCTCCGCGGACCTTCTCAAAAATCTCGATGAGGATATGCTGACATCCCTCAGCGAGGAGGCAAACGACAGTCTGCTCACCGGTGAAGACTGGCACAGAATAACCGGGTACACGCTGAACGCTCTTGTTGACAAATACGAGACCAAACTCAGCCGTGATATGGGAAACAACGGAAAAGACAGTTTCGTTCTCGGTTTCACGGGCGACATCAATTTTACCGAAACCGGCTATGTTATGACGCACGCGAAAAATATGCCGAACTCGGTGCTTGACTGTATTGACGAAACATTTCAGGATGAGATGCGCGCCGCGGACATCATGCTGATTAACAACGAATTCCCTTATACGGACAGGGGAGCGCCCACTCCGGGAAAAAAATACACCTTCAGGGCAGATCCCGATTCGGTTAAATATTTAAACGATATGGGAGTCGATCTTGTTTCGCTTGCCAACAATCACGCTTATGACTACGGTTACGAATCATTCGTTGACACCATTTCGACCCTTAAGGGCGCAGATATTCCTTATGTCGGCGCGGGAATGAACATTGATGAGGCCTCGGCTCCCGTTTCATTTCTGATAAACGGCTACAAGGTTTCGTTTCTCGCCTGTGTCGGAGTTGAATCCCCGATAAAAACTCCGGTGGCGGCAAAGCTTACCGAAGGAGTCATGGGTTCATACGATGACGGCGAAATGATGACCGCCGCGGTACGCGAAGCGAAGAAAACAGCGGATTATGTTATTGCCTATCCGCACTGGGGCATTGAAAACACAACCGTTCTGACCAACGCCCAGATTGTGAACAGCAAAAAATACATAGACGCCGGCGCCGATGCCGTTGTCGGCGGACATCCCCATGTTTTACAGGGAATAGAATTCTATAACGGCGCGCCCGTTATTTACAGTCTCGGAAATTTCTGGTTCAATACAAGAAATCAGCCGACAATGCTGCTGAAGCTTGAAATCGGCAAAGAGGGGATGAAAACAATAATCGTTCCCGGCACCCAGGCATACAGCGAAACGCATTATATGGCGGACGCTTCCGCGCGCAGAAATCTGTACAATAAAATAATTAGCTGGTCTCCGCGCAATGCGATAAGCATTGACGACAGCGGAGTCGTAACCGAAAAATAACAAAGAAAGAGGATGCCTTCCGTAAGGAAAGCATCCTCAATCTGTTTTGTCAATCAGCCGGCAAGCCGCGTAATCTTTACTCGGAACCAGCTGAAAATGAATCATTATCGCGGCCTTTGACGTTTTCACGCTTGCTTGGCGGAAAGCCAAGCGGCGCGCTCAAACCGCCAAATCTCATCGATACTGATTTCATTTTCAGTGCCTTGCAGTTTTCTTCAGTCAGATTTGGGCTCAGATGAGGCAAAAAGCGCAGGAATACTTTGTGTATTCCGAGCATTTTTAACAATATATGAGTTCAAATATGCCGAAGAAAACCTTGTTTTGAGTAATGATTACGCGGCAAGAGAGGTAATCCACTCAAGAATTGTGCCGATTGTCTCCGAAAGTGTTGCGTAAGCGCCGGAAAAATCCGATGATGTTGAGAAAATACCGGCAAGCACACCGAAGAATCCGATAATAGCTTCCATAAAGCTTTCTCCTTTCTGAATTCCGCACAACTCCCTGCGCGGTTTTCCGTACATCCCTGTACACGTTAGTTAGTTATCGCTAACTAACGAGAGTATATCACAGAAATTTAATACTGTCAAGAAAAATTTTTGCTTTATAAAAAAACGGCCATCCGTCTTTTGACGGATGGCATATATAACTCAGTTTTAATTGCCGAAGTAATTTCCGTTACCGAAATTGTTGAAATAGTCAAACGGATTGATTGCCTGCTGCGTGGTTGTTTCAAGCGAGTCGCCTTTGTCCTCAACAAGAACCGCGTCAACCTCAAATTCGCTGACCGAATAATTGTTTCCGACTCTGCAGATACCGAGCTTCAGCTTGTCTCCGACTTTGCCGTTATCTATAAGCTCGAGCAGAACATCCGCGGTCGTGAGCTGCTTTCCGTTGACGGAAACTATCATATCATACTTTCTGACTTCGGAATTCGCAAGTGAGGAATCGGCGCTGATATCATTAATAATCAGTGTTCCGGCGGGCAGTCCTCTTGCCTGGGCAACGATGTAATACTGCATGCTCGCGCTGACAGGATAATAGGTTATGCCGAGCTTGGGTCTGTTGGGAACGTAGCTGTACTGAATAAGATCGTCAATAACCTCTTTTGCCGAAGAAATGGGAATCGCGAAGCCCATACCCTCATACTCGGCGCTCGCTATCTTCTGCGAATTGATACCGATTACCTGGCCGTACTGATTGACAAGCATACCGCCTGAGTTTCCGGGGTTGATGGACGCGTCGTGCTGTATGCATTTCATCGTATATCCTATTTCACTGCTGACGGGTCTGTTGATTGCGGAAACATAGCCGCCCGTAAACGAACCGAAGAATTCAACGCCGCCGGGGTTTCCTACCGCGTAAACCGGATCGCCGATGCTGATTTCATCGGAATTGCCGAATTCCGCCGCTTTGAGATTTGTTGCCTTGACTTTAATTACGCCGAGGTCGGTTCTTACGTCAAATCCGACGATTTCGGCGTCAAATGTTTCGCCGCTGTCTGTCTGAACGCTGACCTTGATGCCCGCTGTGTCGATAACGTGGGCGCAGGTGATGATGTATGTATATTCGCCGGTGCTGTCCTTACCCATAACGACGCCCGATCCTTCGCCTGCCTTTGACGAGGAGCTGTTTGTGTAAACGACTATACCGACATTGGATTCTCTGACTTTTTCCGCTATCTCCGCGGGTGTCAGCGAATCGCCGCTTGTCTTTTTGGATTTCTGAGCGGACGGTGTGTCGGCTATCTCAAGCTCCGCGGTGTCGCGGGTTGTCTGAACAGAGTCGGAATCCGAGCCCTTGATAAGACCCTTGTCCTTGAATATTCCGGCTGTGCCTACGCCGAGCGCGAACACGAGAATCAGCGCGATAACCGCAAGGAGAACTTTGATTCCCTTTTTCCCGGATTTTTTCTCGGGAGGAACTTCCTGCGGACGGTAATACTCGCCCTGATAAGGCGGGGTGAACTGCTGATATGACTGACGGTACTGTGAAGAATAGGGATTTACGGCCGGATTCGGCTGAACTCTCTGAGCCTGAGCGTGGGGAATTTCCTCGCCCGCCGGTGTGTAGCCGGTATATACGGGCTGCGCTTCGCTCGGGGGAGTATCGCCTGCCTGAGGCGTTTCAGCGTAATAACCGGTGTTTTCTTCCTGCGCCTGCCCGGGAGCTTCATTAACCGTTTCCGGCTCCGCGGCGGCTTCGTTATTTACGGCGGTGTAACCGTAATCCGCACT
>JAFWRV010000143.1 GCA_017519685.1 Clostridia bacterium | reverse complement strand
TTGGACCCGAGCTTGCCGCCGATATTATCGACAGAGGCATTATGCTGACAGGCGGAGGCGCTCTGATAAAAGGACTCGACAAGCTTATTGCCGAGGAGACAAAAATCCCCGTAAGGGTTGCCGCAAAGCCGCTTGACTGTGTCGTTGACGGCACGGGAATCTGCCTTGAAGGTGCGGGCCCCGCATCCGAAAAGCCCGACAAGAAATACATCTGAGGAGAACGCAATGAACCGTTTTTTTAAAAGTTCCGGATTCAAACTGCTCATAATCATTATGGCTGCCCTTATCGCGGGCAGCGTTATTTCCGTTGCCTCAAGAAGCGGTTCTTCTCCCCTGACAAAGGCGGTCAGCGTTGTTTTCGGACCTGCGTCACGCCTCGCGAGTTCGGTTACAAACAGTCTTAAAAACCTGCCGCTGACTTTCAGGTCGGCAACCTACTATAAAAATCAGAACAAAGCGCTCCAAAAGGAAATCGATTCACTCAGGGAGCAGCTTGTTGACTATGAAAACATAGTTCACGACAATGAGTTTTACAAGGAGTTCCTCGGTCTTAAAGAGGAGCACAGCGAATATGAGTTCGCGCAGGCGTCGATTATCGGCAGGGACGCGGCTGACAGATTCAGCTCCTTCACGCTGAACAAGGGTTCGGTGGGCGGAATAGCGGTCAACGATCCCGTCATTTTCGGCAAATACCTTGTCGGAGTCGTGACAAGCGTCACTCCGACACAGTGTACCGTCAGCACGATACTCAATCCGTCGGTCAATGTCAGCGCCTATGATATCCGCTCCGACGAGGTGAGTTACGTCACGACGACCGTCGAATACAGCAAGAAAAATCTCTGCGTTATGCCGGGCCTTTCCGCTTTCACGGCGGTTACCGCGGGCAGTATTATATGCACGACGGGTATCGGCGGCATTTATCCCGCGGACCTGATTATCGGAACCGTTTCGGATATAGTTGACGCGACCGTTGATATCTCGGCGTCCGCCGTAATCGAGCCCGGAGTTGATTTTTCACAGCTGACAAGTCTTATTGTCATTACGTCATTCAACGGACAAAAGCAGTAATTATGGAAGAACTGACATCAAGAAAAAGGATATATTTACGCAGGGCTCTGCTTGCCGCAACGATACTGGTCTGCTCGGTATTGCAAAACACCGACGGATGGTTTCCGAGAATTGCGGGGGCGGGGGCGCTGCTGCTTATCCCGCTGACGGCGGCGATAGCGATGTTTGAAAGAGATATTTCCGGAATGCTTTTCGGCCTGTTTGCCGGAGCGCTCTGGGATATTTTCGCCTCAGGCAATAATTTCAACGCCATGTTTTTTGTGATAATGGGATTTACCTGCGGCACGCTTATAAATCTCGTGATGAGAAATAATTTCGTCACCCACCTGATTCTCACGGCGGCGTTTACGTTCATTTACTGCACGGGATACTGGCTTTGGCATTTCGTCTTTGCCGGAACGGGCGGATCGTTTTACGCTTATATGGTTTACTACCTGCCGTCAATCATCTACACGGCTGTTCTGTCACCCGCGTTCTTCTTCCTGGTCAGGGCGATTGAACTGCGGTTCAGGAACAAATAATTTCCATTTATAATATCGGAAAAAAGGAGGTGCAGACGGTGCATTCAAAAGTTTCAAGAGGCAGACGGACGGCAGTCGTCTGCGCCGTTATCATATTATTCTCCGTTCTTGCCGGCGACCTTGTCAAAATGCAGATTATAGACAAGGATAAATACGAGGCGGTTGTTTCCAATATTTCATCGAGAACGGCGCCGATTGCCGCGGCAAGAGGAGAAATCGTTGACTGCAACGGAAAAAAACTCGTATATAATGAGCAGGGATATTCCCTGATTTTCGACGCGGCGTTTTTCCCCTCCGCGAAGGAGCAGGAGGAGCGCAACAAAATTATTCTGAGTCTGATAAGTCTGTTCCGGAAAAACAAGCTCGAGTGGAAAGACACCCTGCCGATAGTCTTTGACAAAAAGGGTAACATTCAATATAAGAAGGACAGCGAAAAGGAAATCAAAATTCTCAGAAGCAGGGAAATGCTCAACCTCAACGAGTACGCGACGGCGGCAAACTGCTATGACGCTCTGGTAAAAGAGTATGACCTCGAAGACTATGAGCCGGTTGACGCAAGAAATATCGCCTCCGTTCTTTTTGAAATGAAGCGAACTTATTTCAGCGTCAGCAATCCGTTTATTTTCGCGGAAAACGTTCCCGAAACCGTTGTTTCGATGATAAAGGAAAACAGCGGCTTTTACAGAGGAGTCGATGTTGAAATAGTCCCCGTCAGAACATACGCCGACGGTTCAATCGCGCCTCACATCCTCGGAATGGTGGGGTCTATCGACGCCGAAGAATATGAGGAAAAGAAGGCGGAAGGATACAGCGCCGACGCGAAAATCGGCAAAAACGGAATCGAGCTTGCCGCGGAGGAGTATCTCAAAGGTACCGACGGGGAAAAGACCGTTTATACCGATAAAGACGGCAACAAATCCTCAAAGGTGACAAAGAAGCCGAAGCAGGGCAGCACGGTTGTTCTGACAATTAACTCGGATATGCAGAAGATTGCCCAGGATTCCCTTGAAAAAGCGGTTATCGAGGGCAAGAAGAAATACGCGAATATCATACCGAGCGCGGGCGCAGTTGTCGTTCTCGACTGTAAAGACGCCTCTGTTCTCGCGAGCGCGTCTTATCCGACCTATGATATCTCGACTTACAGAGAACAGTACGCGAAGCTCGCCAAGGCAAAGGGCTCTCCGCTCTGGAACAGGGCGCTGATGTCAACCTACGCCTGCGGCTCAACCGCGAAACCCTCGGTTGCCATAGCGGCGCTTGAGGAGGGAGTAATAGACGAGGATTTCACCGTTTACTGCAACGGCTCATATAACTATCTCGGTCAGATGTTCAAATGCGAACAGGCGCACGAAAGCGTATTTGTTGACGTGGTACACGCCATTGATGAATCCTGCAACACCTTCTTTATGAAGGTCGGCGATATGATAGGTATCGAAAAGATGAACGAGTACCGTATCAGACTCGGTCTCGGCTCAAAGACGGGATGCGAGCTCAATGAGGCGGTCGGCGTTCTCGACAGCCCTGAATACCGCGACTCGCTCGGTCAGGAATGGCTTCCCGGTTATGTTGTTCAATCTGCCATCGGTCAGGCGGGCAACCTCTGGACTCCGATTCAGCTCGCGAACTACGCCGCGACGATTGCGAACGGCGGCAAGCGCTACAAGACACATTTCATAAAGAGCATAAAAAGCTCCGATTACAGCGAAACGCTGCTTGATAACGGCGCGTCGCTTGTCACCGACACAGGCATTTCCGAAAAGACTCTTGATATCGTAAAGAGAGGTATGCTCGAAGTCGGTACCACGGGTTACTGCGCAAGCTATTTCAGACATCTTCCCGTTCAGGTTGCCTGTAAAACCGGTACAAGCCAGGAAATCAGGACCGTCAACGGAGTTTCATATATGATAAACAACGGCTTTCTTATTGCGTTCGCGCCGTATGACGATCCCCAGCTCGCGTTCGCGGTTGTGGGAGAAGGACTTATTTCGGGTAAATATCTCGCGCCTGTCATAGCGGATGTTGTCGAGTATTACTGCGGTCTCAGCGATACCGCCGACAAACCGTCCGAGCAGGGCGTGCTTATTCCGTAAGAGGGAGTGACATTATGGCTGAAATTTACGCGGTCGCTTCGGGAAAAGGCGGGGTAGGAAAATCAACGGTTACCGCCGGTCTTTCAAAAGAGCTGTCGGCTCTCGGGAAAAGAGTCCTCGCGGTTGATTGCGATATAGGACTGCGCTCCCTTGACCTGCTTCTCCATTGCGACGGGCAGGTTGTGTTTGACTGGGGAGACTGTGTTTGCGGAAGATGCGCCGCTCAGAGAGCGGTAATAAGCGGAGATGTGGATTTTATCGCCGCTCCGAGAAGCTTCGAACCGGCTTTTACACCCGATTCACTCGGCGCCGTACTTGATGAAATATCGGCGGGGTATGATTATATATTTCTTGACGCGCCTGCGGGAATAGGAACGGGTTTCCGGATTGCCGCGGGATGCGCGGATAAAATGCTGGCTGTTACCACAGCCGACAATATATGTGTCAGAAGCTGCGCGGCTGCCTGCTCCGAGGCGGAACGTCTCGGGATAAAGGACTGCCGGCTGATAATCAATATGTTTGAAATCAGACCCGCCGTTAAGAAAAAACTGCTCAATCTCGATGAGTGTATCGACGAAACGCAGACACAGCTTATCGGAGTGGTTCCGTTTGACCGCGTGCTTGCGTTCGCTTCGGTCACCGGGCTTGAGCCGGATGAATTCGGCCCGTCTGTTCAGGCGTTTCACAGAATCGCGGAAAGAATAACAGGCAAAAAAGTCGAAATTATTTGTGAGTAAAATGGAAATGAGTAATTCTACCGTTGCCGCCGTTTCAACCCCCAACGCGCCCGGCGGCATAGGAATAATCAGAATATCGGGAGAGGACGCGCTTGCTGTTGCGGGACGCGTGTTTTTTCCTGTCAGCGGAGAGACTCTGGCAGACAGCAGGGGCTACCGTGCTTATTTCGGAGATGTGATTTACAACGGAAGCAAGATTGACGAGGCGGTCTGCCTCGTTTACCGCGCGCCTCACAGTTACACAGGTGAGGACACCGCCGAAATAAACTGCCACGGAGGCCTTTTTGTCACGAAGCAGGTGCTCCGTGCCGTGCTGGACGCGGGCGCTCAGCCCGCGGGACCGGGCGAATTCACAAAGAGAGCGTTTCTCAACGGAAAGATGGACCTCGCGAGCAGCGAAAGCGTGATGAACTTAATCGGCGCTTCGGGAAAGCAGGCGGCCGCCGCCGCTCTGAATACTCTTGAGGGAAATCTGAGCAGAAAAATCCGCGCCTGCTGTGACAGAATCATCGGAGTCTGCGCATCGCTTGCCGCCTGGGTTGACTATCCCGACGAAGATATTGAGGAAATCGGCAACGGAGAGATGCTTTCCGTTTTTGAAAGCGTTAGGGCCGAGCTTAAAGAGATAATAAACAGATTTGACTGCGGCAGGGCTCTCACCGAGGGAGTCGATACGGTCATAGTCGGCAAACCCAATGTCGGCAAATCCGCGATTATGAATCTGCTGACCGGATTTCAGCGCTCGATTGTCACCGATATCGCGGGCACGACGAGGGATGTCGTTGAAGAAAAAATAACAGTCGGGGACATTATTCTCCGCATAGCCGACACCGCCGGAATCCGCGAAACCGAAAACACGGTTGAAAACATCGGCGTCAGTCTCGCGAGAAAACGGCTTGACAGAGCCGAGCTTGTGCTCGCTGTTTTTGACGGCAGCTCCCCTGTTTCGGATGAGGACAGGGAAATCATAAAAGAGTGCGGTGACAGAAAGAAAATCGCGCTGCTGAATAAATCCGATCTGCCCCGCAGGGCGGATATTGATGAAATCGAAAAATCATTTGACAGAACCGTCGTTCTCTCCGCGATGACCGGAGAGGGAATCGATGAACTTGAAAAAGCGATTTCCGAAGTTCTTATGACGGATGAGTTTGATCCGAGCGCCGCGTGTCTTGCCGGAGAAAGGCAGAGAGCGTGCTGCGTGAAAGCGATCGGCCATCTTGACGGGTGTATAGACGCTTTGAATTCCGGAATGACTCCCGACGCGGTCAATGTCTGTGCCGACTGCGCCGTTGACGCGCTGCTTGAACTTACGGGCGAAAAAGCGACCGCGGCGGTTGTTGACGAGGTATTTTCAAGGTTCTGCGTAGGAAAATAAATCAGGAAAACGAAAGAGGGAAGGTTATGAAAAAGCCGGTAAGAATAATCGCGCTGCTGACGGCAATTATTACGGTCTTTGCGCTGTCAGCCTGCGGAAAGCAGTCCGCTGAGGAGTCGCTGACCAACACCGAGGGCTCGACAATGATCGGGGAGTACGGTGAAAAAATCAGGGTTGCCTGTTCAAACGGCGCGCCCGGTTTTGCCATGCTGAAGCTGATTCACGACAGATCTTACGCGTGCGAACTTAATTTTTATAATAGCCAGGATGAAATCGCCGACCTTATGAAATCGGGCGGGGCGGACGTAGCCGCCGTTCATATTGATACCGCCGTCAGACTTTACAATGAAACCGGAGGAGCGGTGAAAGTCATAGCGGTCAACAATCTCGGCACGCTCTATTATGTTACCCGCGATTCCGGAGTTGAAAACTTTGAGGACGTTAAGGACAAGACGGTCAGCTTTGCCGAAAAAGGGTCTGTTTATGACGCTGTTTTCAGAGCGCTCATGAAAAAATACGATATTGATCCCGATGAAATGGATATCCGTTATGAAAAGTCGTTTTCGGAGCTGACAGATAAATTCGGTAAAGGCGGAGAAATAATAAATGCGATTATACCCGAGCCGAATCTGTCGGTAATTGCCGCAAAAGAAAAGGCGGAAACCGCGTCCGCGTCACAGGCGACCGCAAGCTCCGCGGACCCGGAAAAAGTATTCGCGAGAGCGGACATAACGGCGAAATGGGAACAGAAATTCGGCACAAAACTGACACAGTATTGTATTATCGCAAGAAGCGATTTTATTGAGAAGAATCCCGAGAAAGTCAGGGAATTCCTTATTTTTAACGAGGTTGCGACAAATTATATGCTCACGAGCTCGGCGGCGCCGCTGCTGGCGGTCAAGGCGGGGTATATTGACAGCGAGGACGTCGCTGCCTTCGCGCTGAAGCGAATCCACCTT
>JAFWRV010000142.1 GCA_017519685.1 Clostridia bacterium | reverse complement strand
GAAACTCTTGACTTTGACGGGCGGTTCGTGGGTTAAAATACAGTCGATTTTACAGTTGATTTTCTCAAGATTTTCCGCGCCCTCCATCATTTCGTCGCGGCTCGGAAATTCATCCTTTGACCAGGCGTTTTCCTCAAATCTGATGTCGATATCGGGGCTTTCGCCGCCGCCCATGGTAAAGAAGGTCATATTGTCGATTTTGAAAATCTGACCTCTCATAAGGTGATATATATTGCCGGACACCTTGTGAACCTTGCCGCCCATCCAGGTTGAAACGGGAAGCGAGTTGAGAATCTCAAAATTCTCATGCGTTCCGTCAATAAAACAGATGTTGTATTTTTTCTTATTCAGTTTCTTCAGATTTTTCTGCTCCGCTTTGCTGTTATCCCAGATAAAGCCGAAATCGCCGCAAACAATAAGGGTGTCGTCTTTTTTGAGGAGCTTTAAAGCCGGAACGTCAAATCTGGTAATATCTCCGTGCATATCTCCGGTAATGTAAACCATATAATTACCTCCGTTTCAATTATGATACACTTATGCGAGGGAAAAATCAAGAATAATTTATTTGTGCTATTGAAAATTCAAATATAATATATTATAATAAAAAAGTTAAGTAAGAAACGGAAGCCGGTGATAACACTTGAAACGGATACTGAAATGTGTCAGGGAATACAAAGCCCCCACATTCATCACTTTTATCTTCATAATAATCGAGGCGCTGATTGAAACGCAGATACCGACTATCACCGCGAACCTCGTGAACGAAATAGAACGTTTTGACGGACTGTCAGGAGCCGCGGCAAACGCCGCTATGTCGGACCTTTCCCACACGGGACTCAAGCTGCTTGTCATGGCGCTGATTTCACTCGCCTGCGGAGGACTCGCGGGCTTCACCTGCTCAAAAGCGTCGGCGGGCTTTTCAAAGAATATCAGACATGATGTTTACGACAGAATCCAGACTTTCTCATTCCGCAATATAGACAAGTTTTCAACCTCATCTCTCGTCACAAGACTGACCACGGATGTTACAAACGTCCAGATGGCGTATATGATGATAATCCGCATAGCCGTAAGAGCGCCCCTGATGATGACGTTTTCGATAATTATGGCTTACAGAATCGGCGGCAGACTCGCGCTGACCTTTGTGGTCATTGTGCCCTTCCTGCTGTTTGGCCTTATTCTCATCGGCGTGCTGGCTCTTCCCGCTTTCCGCAGGGTTTTCAAGAAGTATGACCGTCTTAACGAGTCAATCGAGGAAAACGTCAGGGCGATGAGAGTTGTCAAGGGCTTCTCGCGTGAGGAATACGAAAAGGAAAAATTCAACAAAGCGGCGGATGTTATCCGCAAGGATTTCACATTCGCGGAGCGGGTTGTCGCCCTCAACGGCCCGATTATGCAGCTCTGCCTTAATTTCAATATGGTGTTCATCCTCTGGATGGGTTCAAAATATATTCTCAACAAAACCGTATTCATTGTCGGCGGCAGCGAGCTTACTCTCGGCGTCGGTCAGATTTCCGCGATGCTCAATTACGGAATGCAGAGTCTTATGTCTCTGATGATGCTTTCGGTCATCTTCGTTATGGTGACGATAAGCATTGAATCAATAAAGAGAATCAGCGAGGTTCTCGCGGAGCAGTCGGACCTTACAAATCCGGAGAATCCCGTTGAGCAGATAAAAGACGGCTCGATAGATTTCGAAAATGTCAATTTCAAATATTTCGCGAAGCAGGCGAAAAATTCGCTTTCCTCAATCAATATTCATATTGATTCCGGCATGACCGTCGGCATCATCGGCGGAACGGGCTCGGGAAAATCAAGTCTTGTTCAGCTCATACCCCGTCTTTACGACGTGACCGAGGGAACGGTTAAAGTCGGCGGGATTGACGTCAGGAAATACGACCTCGTCACCCTGCGTGATTCTGTCGCGATGGTGCTTCAGAAAAATCTGGTTTTCTCCGGCACGATAAACGAGAACCTGCGCTGGGGCAATCCCGAAGCGACGCAGGAGGAAATCGTACAGGCGTGCAAACTTGCCTGCGCGGATGAATTCATCTCATCCTTCCCCGAAGGATATGAAACAATGATTGAGCAGGGCGGAACAAATGTTTCGGGCGGTCAGAAGCAGCGCCTTTGTATCGCGAGAGCTCTGCTCAAGAAACCGAAGATACTTATTCTTGACGACTCCACAAGCGCAGTTGATACCAAAACGGACGCTCTCATCCGCGAGGGCTTCCGCAGTTATATCGCCGAGACCACAAAGATAATAATCGCGCAGCGCGTTTCCTCGGTGCAGGACGCCGATCTGATTATTGTTATGGATGACGGAAAAATCACGGCGGCGGGAACTCATGAAGAGCTTATGGAATCGAGCGCCATTTACAAAGAGGTTTATGACCAGCAGATGAACGGAGGTGACTTCGATGTCTGAGAAAAATCAAAAGACACCTCCGAAGGGCAAGCCCTCGCTTGATCTGAAAATCATAGCGAAGATAATTAAAACCCTTTTCGGATTCTATCCCGTTCTGGCACCGGCAGTCATTTTCTGCATTATTTTCTCCGCAGTTGCCGCGACCATGCCCGCGATTTTCGTTCAGAAGGTTGTCGCCATTATCGAGGAAAACATCCGAGCCGGCGGAGGATGGGCGGACGCTAAGGATGAGATATTCCGCAGGATAGCGATGCTTGTCGGAATGTATGTGCTGTCGATTATCAGCTCGCTGTTTTTCAATCAGATGGGCGCTTACATCACACAGGGATT
>JAFWRV010000141.1 GCA_017519685.1 Clostridia bacterium | reverse complement strand
CTCGCCGTTTTCCTCGACGGCCCGAGATTCTTTGAAACCTTCACCTCAACTTTAAAAGGCAAACTCAACGGCGACTCCGCGGTAGCCATCGCGGTTGCTGTCGCTCTGATAGAAAACGCGCTTACTGCGGCGACCCTCTCAAACGCCGTTTCCGCGAGACCTCAGGTTTTCGGCGCCGTTGCCGTGTTCGGACTGTTCCTCAATAAGATTACCGACACAATTGCAGTGCGCAGGGTTCTGGATAATTTCGCGGTCTGCGCTTTCAACTATCAGCACAATATGTACGCGGTTCACGCGTTTGAAAACGAGTCTGAGGTATTTGAACTCGGCAGAGGCCTGCTCATGGGCAATGCCGAAATCCTCTATTCATCAAACATCAATTTCCCGTCCGATCTTATCCGTAATTCCGAAAAAGACGAAGACGGTGACAAACACATAAAAATGATGATAATCGGTTCGCTCATCGCATCCCTCGCGGTCGGAGTAATAATCGGTATTGTCAAAAAGGAGTTCATGACCGGCTTCGCGGGATTTACCGCTTCCGTCTGTCTCAGCGCTCCGGTTTTCGGAAAATTCATTCCGACTTTCATCACCTTTATATCCAATAAACGCCTCAATAAAGAGGGCACGGTTATCACAAGTCTTGAAGCCGCCGAGAATATCGCGTCATCGAACGCTGTTGTTCTTGACTCCGCCGATATTTTCGACAGAAGAGCATGCACGATGCACGGCATGAAAGACTTCAAGAGCATGAGGATAGATGTTGTTCTGTTATACGCCGCGGCAATGGTAATCAAATCCGGCGGACCTCTCAAGGACTGCTTCGAGGAGGTAATTGACGGCAGACAGGATCTTCTTCCTCCGGTGCGCGAGCTTGTTTATGAAGACAAGATGGGAATTTCCGCGAGAATATACGAGCAGAAAGTTCTGCTCGGGAACAGGAATATGCTTGTTCACCATAATATCAAGGCGCCCGATAAGAGCTTTGAAAACAAATATACGCACGACGGCAGAAAGGTTATCTATCTCGCCTGCAACGAGCAGCTTGCCGCGATGTTTGTGGTAAGTTACAGCGTTGACGAAAATATCAAGAATTATCTCAAACAGCTTGAGAGCAACGGCATCCAGATTCTTGTCAGGACCAACGACGTCAATGTTACCGAGGAGCTTATCTCCTCAAGATTCGGCATCAGCCCCGACAATTTCAAGATTCTCTCATCCGTTGCCGGCCGTCTTTACAAGAGAAGAAAAGACGCGGTCATCGAATCGCTCTCCGCTCAGGTCATTCACGACGGCGGAGCGGTTTCAATGCTCAAATCGATTGCTTCCGCCTGCTCAATGGCAAACAAGAAAAAGCTCGGCCTGATTATTCAGATTGCCGCTATGGCGGCAGGAATTCTGCTCACCGCTCTTATCGGATGCAGCGACGGCGGAATGGGCGGCGTTGTGGCAATGCTCATTATGATTCTCGAGGCAGTCGGTGTGTCGGGAACACTTATGATTGAAAAGAAATAAACCAAATCCGCACACGAAAGGAACGGAATACCGTTTATGATACAATTTGAAGAATTAAGACTTTCCCTGATGGATTACAGTGACAAACTCAAGCAGCTCGGAGAGGCGCTCGGTATCAGGCAGATGGGTGAGGAGGTCGCCGACCTCGAAAAGCAGACTGCCGAGGAGGGCTTCTGGAACGATCTTGAGAAATCCCAGAAAGTCCAGCAGAGAATAAGTCAGCTGAAAAACAAAATCAAAGCTTACGAGAACCTCACGGGCGAGTATGACGACGCGCTTGTGCTCATTGAACTCGCAAACGAGGAGGAAGACCTCGATATGCTTGACGAGTGCAAGGAAGCGGTTGACGCTTTTGTGAAAAAGCTTGAGGATATGACGCTCAGCACACTGCTTTCAGGCGAATATGATAACAGTCCCGCGATTCTGACATTCCACGCCGGAGCCGGCGGAACCGAGGCGCAGGACTGGAACCAGATGCTTGTCAGAATGTACCAGCACTGGGGTGAAAAGAGAGGCTTCTCCGTCAGCATGATTGACTTTCTTGACGGCGATGAAGCGGGACTCAAATCCGCTGTGCTCCGTATCGAGGGCGAGAACGCCTACGGTTATCTCAAGGGCGAGATGGGCGTGCACCGTCTTGTCAGGATTTCACCGTTTGACGCTTCCGGCAGAAGGCACACCTCTTTCGCGTCGCTTGAGGTAATGCCCGAAATCGACGATACGGTTGAGGTTGAAATCAACCCCGAGGACCTGAAGATTGACTACTACCGTTCATCGGGAGCGGGCGGTCAGAAGGTTAACAAAACATCGTCCGCGGTCCGTCTGACACATATTCCGACGGGTATTGTCTGCGCCTGCCAGGTTGAGAGAAGCCAGCATCAGAACCGTGAAGTCGCGATGAAGATGCTCAAATCCAAACTGATTGAAATAAAAGAGAGAGAACATCTTGACAAGATTGAGGATATCAAGGGCGAACAGCGTGAAATCGCCTGGGGCAGTCAGATACGCTCCTATGTCTTTATGCCCTACACTCTTGTCAAAGACCACAGAACGGGCTTTGAAGTCGGAAACATCAATGCTGTTATGGACGGCGATATTGACGGATTCATAAACGCTTATCTCAAAATGGAGTCGCTCAAAGCGGTAGGCAATCAGTAATACGCAAAGTTTTTAAGAGGTGATCAATATGAGAACTATCCTTACGGTGGTTCTGTCGTTGATTGTTATGCTGACCGTTGTCGGTTTCGGCGTTACAAGAATATTTAAAAGAACCGACCCCACTATACCCGAACCGGGTTCGGAGGTTACATCCGGAGAAAGTCTGACCGATATTTATGAAAACAGCGTCACGGGTATCACCGAGGCGATATCCGGAATAGTGACGTCGGTTGAAAACGCGACATCCCGCACGGAGCTGTCGTCAATAATCGAAAGCGTTACGGAGCGCGAGTCCTCGTCTTCCGCCGCCTCCGCGACTTCCGGCACTTCAGCTTCATCCGCTCCGACATCGGCGCCGTCTTCAACCTCTGCAAGGGCGACCGAAACGGCAAACGGTTCAGCTTACGAATATTCTTATGCCGGTTATAATCCGGTTCTTATTGAAATCAACGACAGCAACAAGGAAATGGTGCTGATTAACAGTCACTATATCATGTCGCCCGATTACGCGCCCGAGACGGATTACGCAATCAAGGGCGATACTTCGAGCAAGAAGCTCGATATAATTGCCGCGCCGCACTATAACGATATGTATCTTGCCGCGGCAAAAGAGGGAATTTATCTGACAACCGTATCGGGTTACAGATCATACGCTCTCCAGAAAAGAAATTTTGACAATAAAATCAATAAATATATGAATCAGGGCATGGATAAAGTGACCGCGACCAGAGAGGCGGCAAAAATCATTCTGCCTCCCGGAACGAGCGAGCACAATCTCGGCCTTGCGATGGATATCATTTCACTTGAGCAGAATTTTGAAAACACCAAGGCGTTCAGGTGGCTTGTTGCCCACGCTCAGGATTACGGCTTCATTCTGAGATATCCCAAGGATAAGGAAGCGATAACCGAAATCATCTATGAGCCGTGGCACTGGCGTTATGTCGGAATCGAAAACGCGAAAAAAATAAAAGCCAGCGGAATGTGTCTTGAAGAATATCTCGGCAAAGTACCGTCATAAAAGGAGGAACGTATGAGACCTGAAGAAAGTGTAAAAAACTATGTCTCCGACAGGAGAATGTATGCAAACTATGTTGCGAGAAACATAAAGAAATTATGCAAGGAAGTCGGCCCCAGACCCGCGGGAACCGAGAAGGAACTCGAAGCGCAGGAATGGATGGCAAACGATCTCAGGACTTCCTGCGATGAGGTGAAAACCGAGTCGTTCAGACTTGCTCCGGCGGCGTTTATGGGCTGGGTTCAGCTTATGGTATTCTGCGGAGTGGCAGGCGCGGTTCTGCTGTTTCTGACTCACTTTTTCCCCTCACTCTCACTGATATTCACAGCGGTCGGAACAGGACTGCTTATTCTGGGCATCATTTTTGTCATCGCCGAGTTTCTTCTTTATAAAGAAGCTCTCGATGTGTTTATGCCGAAGAAAGAATCGCACAACATAATCGCCGTCAGAAAAGCAAGCGGCGAAACAAAGAGAAGAATCATCGTATCGGGTCACGCGGATTCCGCGCCCGAATGGCGTTTCACATACTGGGGCGGCCCGAAACTCGTCGTACCTTCAATCGGTCTCGGACTCGGCGGCGCCGTCTTTGTAACAACCGCGAGCATTATCACTCTTGTTATGTCAATAAAGGGCGTTGCGGTAAATGAAGTAAAGTGGCTGTGGATTCTTTCAATTGTCGCTCTCTGCTTTGTTCCCCTTTTCCTGTTTTGCCTGCTTTTCTATAACCCGAAAAGGTTTGTTGACGGCGCGAATGACAACCTGACCGGATGCTTCTGCGCGATGGCTCTGCCGAGATTTATGGCGGACCATGATATCCGTTTTGAAAACACAGAGGTTATGGTTCTCCTCACAGGTTCCGAGGAAGCGGGACTCAGAGGAGCAAAGGCGTTCGTCAAGGCGCATAAGAAGGAATTTGACAGCGAGGAAGGAGTTCAGACAATCTTCTTCGGATTGGACACCGTTCGCGATTTTGACTTTATGGGCGTTTACAATAAGGATATGACCGGCACGGTCAAAAACGACCCCGAGGTTTCGGCGCTTGTCAAAGAGAGCGCAAAGCTCGCCGGATTTGACATTCCCTATAAGACCGTAACATTCGGCTCATCGGATGCCGCGGCAATCACTCAGGGCGGACTCAAGGGCACCTGCTTTGCAGCGATGGACCCCGCGCCCGCGAGATACTATCACACCAGACTTGACACCGCTGACAATCTTGACCTCAAGACAATTGAGGCGGGTGTCGGAATCGTGCTTGAAACAGCGTATCTGTTTGATGAAAAAGGACTTGACATTTAAGTTTTTAAATTACTTAAGGAAGGCGATTTTATGAATAAAAAATCACTCGCTCTTATAAGTATCATCCTTGTTTTTGCGTTTCTTTTTGCCTTTGCCGGATGCAGTCTGACAAGTGAAGACGAGGAAGAAACAACAAAAATAAACGTTAAAACACCTCTGCCGACCGATGTCACATCATCTCTCGACGAGGAGAGCAATGTTGTCACCGAAACCGACTATTCCCCCGAAGCGCTCAGGGAAAACACCAAAACAATATTTGAGTATTTCAATCTTCATATCAATGAAATCAAGAGCGCCAAGGCGTCTGTTTCAATGGGGCACAGAAAGAGAATAGGAAAGGCAACCGATGAAAACGGCGACAGCATTCCGATGTCTGAAAACAAGTATGTCAATTCCGCTATAACCGGGCTTGATTCCTATATGCTTCACAATGACGGCGACTCGGTTGAATACGGCGAAGACCTAAAAGGTTTCCTTCCCGTGAAGGGAACGGATTATGTGAGCGCGCTGACGCTTGACGATGTTGAGAGCGCCACCTGCTCGGAAAACGGCACCGAAAGAGTTATCATCGTCACTCTGAAGAGCCCGACTCCTCCCGAAACCATACGCAAGGCGTACGATGTTGAAAACATCGACGATATAATGAAGGAATTTGACAAGGCGAATGAGTATATGACGGTTGAAAAGCCCGAAATCACTTATAAGAACTGTCAGATTATAATCAAGGCGAATGTTGAAACCGATGAGATTTATTCAATAGAATATGTAAAAACCGCCGATGTCAAAACGACGGTTACGGGTCAGGGAAAACTCGCCGATATCGGAACAGTTCCCGTTATATTCAATTACAGCGACACAATCGGCTATTCGATTGACAGAACAGACCCGTCAACATCAACAACTTTAGCAGAAAATTAATGATAATAATAAGACAGAGCCGTGATGTCACGGCTCTGTCTTTATCTGTTATTCTCTTATTTATTTTTCGTATCTTTCTTTATCATTATTCTGATTGCCTCAACCGCGGCGCGGACAGCGCCGTCGGTATTCTCATTCTTTTCCGTCGGCATACCGTGACCCGCCTGCTCCTGATTCCAGACGCAGTGAAAAACCGCGCCCGCCCTGAGCCGTCTCAGAGACGCGACTATGAAAAGAATGCTGCTTTCCATTTCCGAGGCAAGACAGCCGCCGCGTTTCCACGCTTCCCACTTTGCCTTGAGCTCTTCGGCGGCGCCCATCGAGTCGGGGGAGTGCTGACCGTAAAAACTGTCCTTTGACTGAACAACTCCGATATGATGCGGGATGCCGAGATTATCCGCGGCTTGAGCGAGAGCGTTTGTTACTTCGAAATCGGCGACAGCGGGAAATTCAACGGGCATATATTCCTTTGAGGTGCCGTCCATACGGATGGCGCCGCTTGCTATAACAAGGTCACCGGGATTGACATTGAGCTGCATTCCGCCGCAGGTGCCCGTTCTGATAAAGGTGTCAACTCCTATATGCGCGAGCTCCTCAACGCAGATTGCCGCCGAAGGAGCGCCGATGCCGGTTGAAACGGCAAGCACCTTTTCTCCCTCAAGATATCCCGAGAAAGTCCTGAATTCACGGTTAAACATAACTTCGCGCGGATTGTCGAAATACTTCGCAATCTGTTCCGTCCTGCCGGGGTCGCCGGGAAGGATGGCGTATCTTGCGCCGTCTTCCTTTGTCAGGCGGATATGATATTCGGGTTCATACATAATGCGGCCTCCTTATTCAAAAAGCGATTTGTATTTTGCTGTTGAAGCGAGTGAGAGTATCCCGTCTCTGCCGGAAATCAGATGGTCGGTCAGACGGATTCCCGTCTCTCCGAGAAGACGGGCGGCTTCCCTTGTCAGTTCAATATCTTCTTTTGACGGCGCCGCGTCACCGTCGGGATGGTTGTGCGCCAGGATAACCGATTCCGCGTCCGAAGAAAACGCCGCTTCGAGAATCGCTCTTTTAGAAACACTGACGCTGTTTTCATCGCCTTCAGCCGCTTTTTTGCATACTGTTGCCCTGCCGAGCGCGTCAATGCAGATAATATGAAATTCCTCGTTTTTGCAGTTTCTGAACAGAGCCGAAACAAACTTTTCGGTTTCCCCCGTTTCAAAAAGAGCGGGGAGCGGTTTGCCGTCCTCCCGGTATCTGAGCGATATTTCGGGAAGGACAGAGAGCAGAAGGGCGGAGCTTTCGCCCATACCGTCAACTTTAATCAGTTCATCATACGGCGCGTCAAGCACCGCTTTAAGCGAGCCGAATTTTTCAAGCAGCGCGCCGGCGAGGGCGTTGGTGTCTCTGCGCGGTATTGAATAAAAAAGCAACAGTTCAAGCAGACTTCTGTCGGGAACCGTTGCGGTGTCCGCTTCACGGAATGCTTTGCGGACTCTCTGCCGGTGGTCGGCGTGAGGATATTTCTTTTTGTCCATCAGGTCAGCCCTCCGTCAACGGTTATCACCTGGGCGGTGAGATAGGAGGAATCCTTTCCGGCAAGGAATGAAACGGTGCCCGCGATTTCAGCCGGGGAGCCGAATCTTCCCATCGGTATTTCATCCGCAAAAGCGGCTTTTTCGTCATCTGTCAGGTCTGAATTCATCACGGTGTCTATCGCGCCGGGAGCAATGCAGTTCACCTGAATGTTACTCGGCGCGAGTTCTCTCGCAAGCGCCTTTGTAAATCCGATGACCGCCGCTTTTGAGGCGGAGTAAACCGCTTCGCACGATGCTCCGCAGACTCCCCACATTGATGAAATATTAATGATTTTGCCTTCGTGCCGTCTGACCATCTCGGGAACGGCGGCACGGCAGGTGTTGTAAACGCCCTTGAGATTTACCGCGCAGATACGGTCGAATTCCTCGGGAGAGGTGTCGGTGAAGAGTTTTCTGAGGGCGATTCCCGCGCAGTTTACAAGCACAGAGAAGCCCCCGAAAAAAGCGGAAGCTTCTCTGAATATTTTTTCTGTTTCTGTTGTGTCCGAAACATCAAAAAAATACATTTTGTAGGACGCGTGCATTTTTTCGAGTTCCGAGGAGAGTCTCTCTGCGGACTCTTTATTGCTGTGACAGCAGCAGGCGACAGCAAACCCGTCTTCGGCGAGTCTGAGAGCGATTGCGCTGCCTATTCCGCCGGATGCTCCGGTTATAAATGCCGTACGCATCAGTTCTTTGTTGTCAGAATCGAATCGCCGGCAGCCATCATATCGGTCATATTGAAATAACCCTGCGGCTCGACGAATACTTTTTCATCGGCTGTGTAGGAGATCTCGTTATACTCAACTATTGTTGATGAGCCGTCTGCCGAAATATTCTCAACTCTGGTGAGAGTATCGCCGTTGTACCAGTAGCTGACAGTATCGCCGTTGCTTTCAGTGTACATATCAACGTCATAGATAATGCCGTTGGCGTCGGTTGCCTGAACGGTGCCGGTTTTCTTGCTTTCATCGGGAGCGGATGTACCGACATCGATTTCCTTGGTTATATCCTCGATTGAATCAATCGGGACTTCATAATATCCTCTGATATTGGGAATGAAGACCTTGCATTTGTTGCCGTTGATAATGATATTCGCGCTCATTGTGCCCTGGTCCTCAACCGGCATGCTTGTGCTGATATACATTT
>JAFWRV010000140.1 GCA_017519685.1 Clostridia bacterium | reverse complement strand
GATCTGAAAGAAAAAATGATTCCAACGCCAGAACAAGGAAATCTATTTCCATTAAACGATTCTATAAATATCTCGAAACTCAGAATTTTTTAACCGGTAAAAATATGATTGCTTTTCTTGAATCTCCAAAGAGCAAGAAATCTTTGCCGAAATATTTAACGCTTGAACAAAGCATTTCCCTTCTGAAAGCGGTTGACGGCAAAAATAAAGCAAGAGATTTTTGTATTTTAACTGTTTTTCTCAACTGCGGAGTCCGTCTTTCCGAGCTGATTAATATCAATTTATCGGATATTTCATTTGATAATATGTCTGTTAAAATCCTCGGTAAAGGAAATAAGGAAAGAATTGTTTATCTTAATGATTCTACCGCGCAGGCAATTAAAGATTATATTGCCGTAAGGCCGAAAGACGGAGTAACCGACAGAGATGCTTTATTCTTAAGTAACAGAAAGACAAGAATCAGCCGCGAATCGGTTCAGAAAACCGTTGAAAAATATCTTGATAAAATCGGTCTCGGCGGTCAGGGCTATTCGGTTCATAAATTAAGACATACAGCCGCTACGCTTATGTATCAGTATTCCGGCACCGATATTCTTCAGATAAAATCGCTTCTCGGTCATGAGAATTTATCTACAACAGAGATTTACACGCATGTATATGATGAACAGGTTAAAACAGCAGTGGATAAAAATCCCCTTAACCGTTATTTTGAAGACAGCAAAATAGATGATGATAATGAAAAATGAGTTTGCTAACGCAAACTCATTTTTTCTTTTCTACTTTTGCGTAATTGGCCATTATCTTTTTGGTCATACCTTCAATAAATGCTATCTCAAGCATATTATCGTTTCCTATCGGAGTAACCGATAATACAACTCCTTCTCCGTACGCCTTATGAATTACCGTATCTCCGACCTTGAATTTAACCGAGTTAACCGGTTTTGGTTTATTAAGGCCCGAGAAGCCGTAATTATCGGGTTTACGTTTTTCTTTCTTCGTATTATTATCATTATAATTATTATTATATGAATAACCGGAAAGACTTCCGTAATAACTGTTACCGGTCTCCCCTTCTGCTTCAATCAATTCCGGAGAAATCTCTTCGATAAATCTGGACTGAGGGTTGAATCTTGTCATTCCAAACAGCATTCTCTGCTTGGAATTTGTGATATACAGCTTCTTTTTGGCTCTTGTTACGGCAACATAAGCAAGCCGTCTTTCTTCTTCAATTCCTCCGGGCCCTTCCTGAATTGACATATCCGACGGGAAAATGCTTTCCTCCATTCCTATAAGAAAAACTGTATCGAATTCAAGACCTTTAGCTGAATGAACTGTCATTAATACAACGGCATCTGTATCGGAATTATAATTATCAATATCTGTCATCAAAGATATTTCTTCAAGGAATCCCGAAAGCTCAGCTTCTTCATTGTCTTCTTCATAATGAATTATATTATTCAGCAGCTGGTCAAGGTTTTCTTTTCTGTCAATTTTTCTTTCCGGTTCAAGGTCAAGTGACTGAATATAACCCGAATTTTCAAGTATTTCCTTTAAAACGACCGATGGCTTTTCGGTCTGCGCCAGTTCAATATGAGAAAGAATCAGCTCAGCGAATGCTTTAAGATTCTTTGCGCTTCTTGAAAGTTTAGGGTAATCAGACGCGTTTGCCATTACTTCAATCATCGGAATATCAAGCGCTTCCGATATTTCACGGACATAGGCAAAAGAGGCGTCTCCTATTCCCCTTTTGGGTTCATTGATGATTCTCTGCATTCTGACATAATCATTCGGATTTGAAATAACGCTTA
Organism: Clostridia bacterium; assembly: GCA_017519685.1. Classification (GTDB taxonomy): domain Bacteria; phylum Bacillota; class Clostridia; order Oscillospirales; family Acutalibacteraceae; genus CAG-177. Next base: position 2,241 of record JAFWRV010000140.1, on the reverse strand, counting down.
AATAGGAAATGGCGTCTTTTATTTCTTTTCTGTCATAGAACTTATGTCCGCCGATTATCCTGTAAGGTATTCCGTTACTGACAAGATATTGCTCAATAACACTTGACTGGGAATTCATTCTGTAAAGTACCGCAAAATCGGAGTATTTCTGTTTTTTGCGGTATTCTTTCATAATTTTACCGACAACATAATACGCTTCATCTCTGTCCGAATCGGATTTATGATAGGTAATAGAATCTCCCTCATCATTTTCTGTCCAGAGTGTTTTGCCTTTTCTTCCGATATTGTTTTTAATTATGGAATTGGCAGCGTCGAGAATTGTTTTGGTTGAACGGTAATTCTGCTCGAGTCTTATAACTTTTGTATTTTCATATTGATTTTCAAAATCTAAAATGTTTTCAATAGTCGCTCCCCTGAATCTGTAAATACTCTGGTCATCATCACCGACAACACAGATGTTTTTGTATTTATCGGCAAGCATTGAAACCAAAACATACTGGAGATGATTTGTATCCTGGTATTCATCAACAAGTATATATCTGAACTGATTCTGATAATGCTCAAGTATGTCGCGTTCGGTCTGAAAAAGAAGAACGGTATTATATATCAGATCGTCAAAATCCATCGCGTCGGATTTTTTTAATTTATTCTGATATAAAGAATAAACTTTGCCGATTGACGACTTGGTATAATCATTTTCATTTGACGCAATATATTCCTCAGCGGAAACCATTGAATTTTTGGCGTTGCTTATTTCATACTGAATATTTTTAACGGCAATAATTTTATCGCTCAGGTCAAGCTCCTTCATACACTCTTTGATAACTCTTTTGCTGTCATCAATATCATATATGGTAAAATCCGAAGTGTAACCGAGATAGCCGGCTCCCCTTCTGAGTATCCTTACACAGGCGGAATGAAATGTTGAAGCCCAGATATCGTTTCCTTCGGGGCCGAGCATATCGGAAAGTCTGGTTTTTAATTCATTGGCGGCTTTATTGGTAAAAGTAATAGCGAGTATCTGCCAGGGTTTTACCGGATAAACTTTAAGTAAATAATCTATTTCCGTTAAATCGGATTCACCGCTGACTGCTTTATTTAACAGCTCGGCTTCTTCCTGAGTTATTTCATTTATATCTTCTTCGCTGTAATAAGAATGTCCGTATTTAATCAGATACGCTATTCTGTTGACCAGAACGGTGGTTTTGCCGCTTCCGGCTCCCGCAAGCACTAAAAGCGGTCCCTCCGTGGAGAAGACCGCATTTTTTTGCATATTATTCAATGACTTGAAATCATTTTCAATTATTTTCTTTCTGACAGAATAAAATTCTTCTTTAGTCATCAAATACCTCAGATTGAAATTTCGTGGGCGAGCTTATAAAGAGTTGTGTCAACTTCTTTTTTCATAGTCAGTGCTTCATAGATATCATAATTGACTATTTTATCATTCTTCATTGCGACTACTCTGTTACCGATGTTATTCATAAGAAGCTGAACTGCTTCATAACCCATCTGACTTGCAAGAACTCTGTCTCTGACGGACGGTGAACCGCCGCGCTGAACGTGACCGAGAACGATGCTTCTTGTTTCAACATTGCATTCTTTCTGGATTTTTTCGGCAAGCTCAGCAACTCCGCCGATACCTTCGGCAACCATTATAATGAAATGTTTCTTTGATGTCTTCTGAGTTCTCTTGATTCTTTCGATAACATGCTTTTCTATATCGCAGTCAATCTCGGGAATTACAATCGCGGTAGCGCCGACGGCAATACCGGCATTAAGAGTAAGGTCACCGCAGCGGTTGCCCATTACTTCAATAACCATACAGCGGCTGTGAGATTCAACAGTATCTCTGAGTCTGTCAACCATATCCTGAATGGTATTAAGACATGTGTCATAACCGATAGTATAATCGGAACTTACTATATCGTTATCAATGGTACCGGGAACACCTATACACGGAATACCTCTTAAAGATAAATCTCTTGCGCCTCTGAAAGAGCCGTCTCCGCCGATAACAACAATGCCTTCTATTCCGTATTTTTTGCAGGTCTGTATCGCTTTCTGCATTCCTTCTTCTTCCTTGAATGCAAGACATCTTGCGGAATAAAGCATAGTACCTCCGCGATGAATAATATCGGAAACACTTCTGATATTGAGCTCGCGAAGATCATCATCGATAAGTCCCTGATAACCGCGGTTGATTCCGTAAACTTTAATACCGTTTTCACATGCTGTTCT
>JAFWRV010000139.1 GCA_017519685.1 Clostridia bacterium | reverse complement strand
TACAAATCAAGATCGTATAAGAGATTTTTATAAAGCAAAGGATTTAGTTATTATAAACTGGGATAAGATTGAGAAGTTAAATGAGCGATTGAAAGATATTTTTTCTCGAATTCACCACAATATCCATCCTTCAATCCGGGTTGATGATTTAGATACTTTTCTTTCTGGCATTGATACTGCATTTGAAATTATGCGCGACAACAATATTATTCCAAGGCTAAACAATTATGGCCGTCTTCCTGAGGATGTCTATTATAATTGGATGAGGGGTTATTGTGTAGCAACATATTTTACAAAAGCTATTGCAAATATTCTGGGCGTTGAAGAAAATGCAATTCATCAAATTGGAATGGATAATCTTGATGATATAGAGACATTTTCACAATCACCAATGGCCGATATTGAAGTAAGGTTATTAGATGGAAGATCTATACGCTTTGAGGTGCAGTCTGGTTACACAGGAGTGAATGACATAAAAAAGCATAAGGTCAACGAAGCAAATCGCGTTTTCTTAACAACTGAAATTCGTTCATATGTAATCCACTTTGATTTGTTCAATGGTCGAGTTGCTGTCGTTGACATTTCTGAAATAGATGAAGCAAGTGCAAACTATATTGAAAATGAACGATTTGAGGGACAAATAGTTTTTTCAATTCCAGAAATTGCTTTCAAATACAAATTGGTTGATCCAGTTCCTATGTTTGACGATATTGTATTTCGAGATAATAATGCCGACATGTCATTGATTTGATATGTCGGCGTTATAATACTATTTTTTTAGTGCAATTAACATTTGTTTTGCAATTGCAATTGAAAGCAGTGGTGGAACTGCGTTCCCGATTTCCAATCTTTTCATGCCATCTGGGCCATAGAACTTATAACTATCAGGAAAGCTTTGCAATCTTGCTCCTTCTCTGATTGACATTGCTCTCGAATCGCGTGGGTGAATACATCTGGAAGATGATGGGCAAGCAAAATTTCTTGTAATTGTAGTAGACGGCTTTTCCCACCAAAGTTTTGCGTATGTATTTCCGTAACCGCTCTTTGGTCTGAGCTCTTCCGGAAGGTCATCTTTACTTTGACCATCTTTTAATGCTTCCATAAGTCTCACAAGGTGTTCTCCATTTTTTGGAGCAGAATGCTCAGTTAGTTCATGACATCCTTTTCTGACAAACTCGAGAAACTCATTGGTTATTCCTTTTGCATAACGATTATCAGTCTGTCCGCTTTTTAACACCGGCAAATCGCCAATTGCATCCTTTAATGTAACATAAGGTATCAGTCCATCACCATGAGTAGGCATTGGATATTCATAAGGATTATTACCTTTAAAACCAACCAATATTACCCTTTCTCTATGCTGAGGAACTCCATAATCAACCGCATCAAGGACTTTGTATTTTAAGTCATACCCCAATTCTTTAAATTCCTTTTGAACTTGCTCAAAAAGTTTGCCTCCGTTCATACTCAATATACCGGTAACATTTTCAAAAACAAAGGCCCGAGGACTTATTATCTGGAGGATTCTTTTATATTGTAAAAACAGATTTGCCCTATCATCCATTTGGCGCTTGCCTAAGGTTGAATACGATTGGCACGGCGGACCACCAACTACCAAATCAATAGTTTTACCATCCAATACCTCAAGCAACTTGCCCTCTGTTAATTCATTAATATCGCAATTCAACATTTCCACAGAAGGATGATTTAAAGAGTATGCAACTGCAATATCTTTTTCTATTTCATTTGCGGCAATAATATTAAACTCACTTATCTGAGAAAAGCCATAGCTTAATCCACCAACGCCGGCAAACAAATCAACAACATTATATTTAGTCATTTTTTTCACCTAAAGCTAAAAGTATATTTTCTACAATTCTTGATACAACCGGAACACACACAGAGTTTCCAATTTGTTTATATACTTGTTTTTCATACTTATCTGTAAACTTAAAGTCCTCTGGAAATCCTTGCAGTCTTGCGCATTCTCTAGGAGTTAGAAGTCTCACAGAATAATCATCATAGAAAAAAGGTATTCTTTCGAATCTACTACCCATTGCTGCTAACAGCGTCGGACATATCCCTTCCATACCAGATGAAACACCCCAATCTGTGAATCGATAGATTTTAGTTCGGCTTTTCATAAAATCCATCATTACATCCCACATTCTATGGCCATCCATATAGTATTTATCATCTTTTTTGTCTTTATCTAAAAAATCAAAAGCAGTATGAGTTAATGGTATTGGATCAGGAAACTTAAAACCCTTTAAATCTTTTTTGTACTTGAAGCCCACAATATATATTCTGTTCCTTTGTTGCGGGATATTTCCATACTCCTTAGCGTTCATAATACTAAAAACGACATTATACCCAAGATCTGATAAAGTTTTGCTTATAACCTCAAAAGTTCGTCCATTGTCATGCTTTATTAAATTTGCAACATTTTCTAGAAAAACCACTCTTGGTTTAACAGCTTTAATGACCCTTGCTGTTTCAAAAAAGAGATTGCCGCGCGGATCATCAAAGCCTTGTAAAAGACCTACAGAAGAAAAGGTTTGGCACGGAAAACCGGCAGTTAAGATATCAAATTTTGGAATAGATTTTACATCTATTTTTTGAATATCACCTTCAACAAGATATTCATCACCAAAATTCAATCGATATGTTTTACAGGCGTATTTGTCAATTTCGTTTGCCCAAATAATATTGCAGCCATTTTGTTTAAACGCTAAACAAATGCCACCGATTCCGGCAAACATACTCCCAACAGTATATGAATTACTCATTGTTTCCTCCAAACTCAAGAGATAATACAACAGATCTCTTTAACTGAGATTTAATAAACATTGAATACGAATTAAAATCTTCATTTAACAACAGTTTATCTAAAGAGTCATCTTTAATCTCTTGAGTATTCAATAATATGCATACTCTTTTACAGCGAGAAATAACATCTTTTGCGCCACGATTACTCATTTTCTTTTCTGAAATTAGCCAATCATAAAATGTCATTATATCACCTCCGGATAGTCTTAAATATTCTAACATACATCAACGTCAACGTCAACGTCAATATTTAATCCTATTTTAGAGATAACTTATTGTGTAGGTTTACAATAGATGTGTTACAGGTTTCAGTTTTCCGCGAAAGCCAATACTGTTTTACGGTCGCCCGCCCGGTTTTTAAACCCCTCGATTTCGACGGGTTTGAAATCGGGATTATTGAGTGATTCCCATAATATAATTCTTATAACACCTGCCCTTTTTTTATTTTTCTCTTTATATATTGATTATTCTCTGCCGGGCGGTTATAATTAACATACTATTGGTTAAGGGAGCAGATAACATGAGAAAAAAATTAATCCGCGCCGTTGCGGTTATTCTGTCGGTAATAATGATTTCGGGCTCTTTTCTTACCGTTTCTTTCGCGACAAGCGGTAATATCAGCGGCGAAATCATCGCGAAAACAAGCAAAATCGCGGAAAGAATCGAGGCAGAGGGCATTGTCCTGCTGAAAAACGATAACAACTTCCTTCCCCTCAAAGGAAAGAAGCTCAATATCTTCGGCGTCTGCTCCGCGTTCCCCTACATCGGCGGAACGGGCTCGGGCTGTACCACCTCCGACAATCCCGTATATTTTTACGACGCTCTTGACGAGGCGGGAGTCGAATACAACACGGAACTCAGAAAGCTCTATGAAGCGAACGGCGGCTCAAGCGATCTGCCCTATGTTGACCACACGATTGTCAACAATCTCATCAACATCACCCTTCTCAAAAACACTCCCGATGAGATGGACCCCCGCAAGCTCACCTCAAAAATAATGAAAAACGCGCTCGCCTATTCTGACACCGCTCTCATAGTCATCGGCAGAACGGGCACCGAGGGCGGCGACCTCAGCAGAGAGATGCTCCGCCTTGACAGCAAGGAACAGGCAATGGTGGAAAAGGTCTGCACATCCTTCAAAAATGTCATTGTCATGTTCAACACCGGCAACGTCATCGAAATGGGATGGATGGAAAAATACGAAAGCATCAAAGCCGCGCTTGAGGTCTGGATTCCCGGAGAATTCGGATTCAGAAGCGTTGTCGGCGTGCTGACCGGAAAAATCAATCCCTCCGGCCGTCTTGCCGATACCGTCGCTTACAGCATTGACGACTATCCGTCAACCGAATGCTTCGGAAGCTATGAATTCACCGACGCCGGCAAGGATAACTATGTTGAATATCAGGACGGCATCTATGTCGGTTACAGATATTTCGAAACCATGGCAAAGGATAAGGTGCAGTTCCCGTTCGGTTACGGTCTTTCCTACACAAAATTCAGCAAAAAGATTGTTTCCCGCTCGGCAAATTCAAATAAGATTACCGTCAGCGTAAGGGTAACAAACACCGGCAGGGTCGCCGGCAAGGATACTGTTCAGATTTATTACAGCGCGCCGTATAAAAAAGGCGGAATAGAAAAAAGCGCAATCTGTCTCGCGGCTTTCGGCAAAACAAATCTTCTCGCTCCCGGAAAAAGCCAGACCCTGACTCTGTCATTCGCGACAAGGGATATGGCGTCATACGATTATCTCAAGCGCGAGGCGTATGTTCTCGAAAAGGGAACCTATAAAATCATCCTCGGCGAAAATGTCCGCGACTGTCTCGGCTCGTTTACCTATAACGTCGGCAGAGATGTCGTTTATAAAAAGGATGCCGTAACGGGCAATGAAATTAAGAATCTCTTCGGCTTTGCCGACAGCGGCTGCACCTATCTCTCAAGAAACGACCCTGAGGGAACGATGCCCGAGCCGAGAAAGCTGAAGACTCCCGAAACCGTTAAAACCGCGGATGAATATCCCGAGGTCACTAAAGGCGAGGCGCCGAAAACAGGCGTTAAATATGAAAAAACAATTATGCTCTCCGATGTTAAAAAGGACAGCTCCCTCTGGGAAAAATTCCTTGATCAGTTCACTCTCAGAGAATTGATTCTCATGGCGGCTCACGGCGGTTATCAGACCTACGGCGTTGAACGTCTCGGCGTTCCGCAGACTATGGATGATGACGGACCTCTGAGCGTCAAAGGAAGAAACGGCACCGTATTCAGCGACAGCGGAACCGCTTATCCCTGCGAGGTCTGTGTCGCCTGCACCTGGAACACCGCTCTCGCGAAAGAAATGGGAGAAGGCGCCGCCGAGAAGCGGCGGATATGGGCGTCGATGTCTGGTATGCCCCCGCCGTCAACATTCACAGAAGCCCTATGGGCGGCAGAAACTATGAATACTATTCCGAAGACCCCCTGCTCTCGGGCAAATTCGCGGCTGCCGTTATGACCGGCTGTCATGAAAACGGCCTTGTCACCACCATCAAGCATTTCGCGCTCAACGACCAGGAAACCCACCGTAACGGCGGCAACATTTTCTGCAACGAACAGGCAATGCGTGAAATTTATCTGCGCGCGTTTGAAATTCCCATCAAGGAATCAAAAGCAATCGGCGTTATGTCTGCATACAACCGCATCGGCGGCTACTGGTGCGGCGGATGCTCACCCCTGCTCAAGGACCTGCTCCGCAAGGAATGGGGATTCGGCGGCTTTGTCGTTTCGGACTATTCCTCAAATCTGTTCTTCGGCACATATATGAGCCCTGTTCTCGCTGTTTACAACGGCAACGACGTTTTGCTCAACGGCATCTGGGAAATAGAAAAGATGTCACAGGTTCCGATGATGTACGCCGCTTATAACAGAGACCCCGCCGGCTTCGGAAAAGCCCTCAGGGAAGCGGCAAAGAACACCTGCACGATGAAGATGCATACAAAAGCGTTCAACGACCCGGGAGAATATCCCGACGCCGGCAATCCGATAAACTGGATTGTTTCCCCGTTTGAATGGAAATTTGAGGTTCCTCTCGTTCTTTCGGGAGTGAAATACGTTCTCACAAACGCGGTGAACCTGTTCTGCTGGCTGCTCTATCTGATATTGATGTAATATATTATATAAACCTTAAATGCCCTGTCCGACGGACAGGGCATTTTCTTATGCGTTGAGCAGTTCATTTTTTATTTACAAATCTCTAAGCTTCGTTTAAGGTTGGCGGATTAAAATACAGACATAACGAAAGGAGATAATGAATATGTACAGCACAGACAATGATTTTGAAAACAATGAAACTTTTGAAAATTACGGTTTTTCGTTCGAAAACGAAAACGCTCCGTATTACGCGGAAACAAAGAAAAAGAAAAGTTCCAAACGCAGATTGAAAAAAGCCGCGGCGGTAATGCTCGCCTGCGCCGTAATCGGAACGGCGGCATACGCCGTCCGCCCGGGCGAATCCGACACAACGCAAATCAATAAAAGCACCCGCGCGACATCCGGGGTTTCTTTCTCTCAGGTAAGCGCCGGTACCAAAATGAGCGCGTCGGAAGTATATGCAGCGAATGTGAATTCCACAGTCGGCATCACGGCGGGAGTCAGCGTCAATTATTTCGGCTACCGCACAACTTCCGCGGCATCCGGCTCGGGCTTCATCATCAG
>JAFWRV010000138.1 GCA_017519685.1 Clostridia bacterium | reverse complement strand
GCCGTATTTTTCCGCCGCCCTGCGCAGGTGATCGATTGTCTGTACAAGGTTCTTTCTCTTGCCGGTATTTCCGGGTTCCGATTCATAATATGAGGCAGAGATAAGGCAAAGTCTCGTGCCGTTCTTACCTGTTTTAAAGTTCGTTCCTTCGGCACAGTGGCGGATGAATTCTCTCTCATCCCAGTATCCTTCGGTTGTTGCCATTGAATGAGCGCCGACATAAACGTTTTCGCCAATATTATCAATCAGAGCCTGAACAGTGTAATCATAGATTTTGAAGTATTCATTGGCTGTTTCCTCCGGCGTAGCGCACTTGAACCAGTCGGCATTTTCAAATTCCGTAAAAACAGTGAAATGCCATTTCAAAACCTCTTCACGACCGAATTCATCAACAAGAGATTTCGCAAGAGCCGAGATATAGTCATAATAAACATCATAATCATCGGGCGGCAAAACGTTTACGCCGAATCCTCCGGTTTCGGGCTTTGCCGTAAATTTTAGGGGAGTGTTTCCGATTTTAAGGCAGGGTTTTGCTCCGAGTGAGAGGATGCCTCTGCAGTTTTCAATCAATCGCGTGAAATCATAATCATCCTTGACGGATCTGTCAAGAGGGCTTTTGAAAAGATCTCTCTGCTCGTTTCCGCCGGTGCACTGCATTAGCTGAATGTATTCAACAAAATCAAATATGTCATTTTCGCTTTCATTCTGAGCATCATAAAACTGAGTGCCCATTTCCCAGACATTGACATTGCGGACCTTGTTTCCGACGGTATCGCCCTGTAAACCTGCATCAATGCTGTAATTGTAATCTCCCAATGCTCCTAGCGCCGCAAATATCTCGAGTAGCGCCATAATAATTGCTGTTAATCTGCTCATAATAATCACCGGATTAATAGTATCACAAATGTTTTCCCGTTTCAAGTTTTAACTGATGTTTATACGATTAATATCCATATCATAATTATTGACGGATATATTTTGTCATGATATAATGAATAATATAATAATTAAATTAAATGTCCGGAAGTGCTTGGAATGTCAGTTGATTTTGAAAAAAAGGTTATTATGGATTCATCGGGCTTTGTGATATTGGCGGATTTTGTACCTTTGGCAGTACAGGAAATCCGTTATCATTCAACCTATAATTTCATAGGTGACCGTATAGACGGCTACGAAGAGCCGATTGCGCTGATAACAAAAGAAGCGGCCAGAGCGCTGAAATCAGCCGCGGGCGAATTGATGGTTCAGGGCTATCGTCTCAAGGTTTTTGACGCTTACCGCCCCGCGACCGCCGTGAAACATTTTGTCCTCTGGGGGATAGAAGATACAGACATACGCATGAAACCTTATTTTTATCCCGACCTTGAGAAGCATCAGCTTTTTTCAAAGGGATATATTGCTAAGCAGTCAAGTCACAGCAGAGGCAGCGCGGTTGACCTTACACTGCTTGATATGACAACAGGCAAAGAGCTTGATATGGGAAGCCCTTTTGATTATTTCGGCGAAATTTCGCATCCGGATTTCAAAGGGATTACTGATGAGCAGTATGAAAACAGGATGCTCCTGAGGAACGTAATGATAAGGAACGGCTTTGCTCCGCTTGATTGCGAATGGTGGCATTTTATGCTCGAGGATGAACCGTATCCCGATACATATTTCAGTTTTCCCGTTTCTGCCGGGTATCTAAAAAGATAGGATATACTAAACGAAAATTATGCATTAATCATTAAATCCTCTCCGTTGTCAACGGAGAGGATTTTTATCATTTCTTAAACAAGTCAATTACCTTCTGAATTATTCTGCAAAGCCAGTAATACAGCCGTGCGAAGAAGGAATTATTGACCTTAACTGTTACTTCTTCGGTTTCGCCGATAACTTTGCCATCACGGTTTGTCACTACAGCTTTAATGGTGTAATCCTCTGTTGGATTTTCCACTTGGAATCCGTTGCCTTCTCCGGCTTTCTCGCCGTTGACATACCAGGTGACTGTTGAACCGGCGGGAAGTTTCTCGGGATTTACTCCGAAAGCGTTCGCGATTCCGTAGTCGTTTAACTTTTCGAGATTGACACCGACTATTCCGGCGTCTGTTTCCTGGGGCTCAAGCTTCGCGATTTCACGCTCTGCCAAAACTTCTCCGCAGACCTCGCATTTTTTAACCTCTTTGCCTGCCGCCTCTGTCGTGGCGGGAGTTACGACTGTCCATGCTCCGGGCTTATGGCCTGTTTTGGGTATCGCCTGAGTGTAGGTTTCGCCGCACTCGCAGGTGTAGGTCATTATTCCGTCTTCGGTGCAGGTCGGCTCTTTCGTTACCTCGCCCTTGTAGTCGTGCTCGTGGACAGGCTCGGTATCTGTCGGAGTCGGTTCCGTGGGAGTGTGCTCTGTCGGAGTGGGCTCTGTCGGAGTGGGCTCTGTCGGAGTGGGTTC
>JAFWRV010000137.1 GCA_017519685.1 Clostridia bacterium | reverse complement strand
TTCGTCCACCTCTATCGCGCGGAGTTTTTTGCAATAAATGAAGGAACGCTCCTCAATATATTTGACCGAGGGGCCGATATAAATATACTCAACATACTCGTCGCTGTTGATGGTCAGCCCCTCAACGGCAATAACATCCTTTGACTCGTCGGGAATCCATTCGGTTCCGTTTTTCGTTTTTGTTTTAATCAGGGGATGATCAATATGTACTTCCCTTGTGGTTGAATTTCCGTTGAAGCCGTTGAAAATCCAGCCGGCGTCTCCCGTGCCGTTGTAATCTTCCGTATATTCAAATTCATAGGTCGGCCTTGAAATCATATTGAATGACATTAAAACAGACGCGCTTATAAAGATAACAAGCAATACCACGAAGATAATTTTCTTCCCTTTTGTCATTCTGTTATCACTCCCTTTTGACAAAAATGAACGTTTCGCAGATATCGGTTTCCTGCGAAACAGTATTAAATGAAAAGTCAATAAGTCTGATTAAGCGCCGTAAAGTTCATCCCGTAATTTATCTGTGCCTTCTGAACGGCGCAAAAATCCTCTCGAATATCAGATTAAGCAGTTCGGTTATTGTTATAGTTTTCTGCTTTGAAATCACCGAAACGACATCGGTATATCCGCAAGCCGAACAGGTCCTGACATAGTCAATCCTGTTGCTTACCGAGGAACTGCCGACTTTAACGGTTTCACCGTATGAATGCCCTGTCGCGGGAATTGAAACGGCAGGTGTCAGTATTTCTTCACACACCTGACAAACCGTGCTTTCGGAATATCCCGGCTGAGTACAGGTTGCCGCCGTTGCGGGAACTGTTACAGCCGTATGTCCCGTGGCGGGAATCACATAGGATTCCTGCTCGCCGCAAACGGTGCAGGTATATAATCCGGTTCCGTTTTCCGTGCATGACGGGGCAGTCTGAACCGCGCCGCTGTCCCATATATGAACCGTGCATGAAGCGGGTCTTGTGTAACAGCGCATAAACAGATTTCCGCAGTAGCCGTTAAGATCCATAAACGATCCGCCTGAGGAAAATTTCAGATAACTTTCCTTCGCGTTATAAGTATATTGGCTGCTTGCTTTTTCTATGGGCATATAAATATTGCATCCGTTGGAATCCTGCATTGAAATACAAACGGAAAAGATTTCGCCGGCGGAGATTTCGACCTCCTCGGGAAGCTTGAAATTATAATAGCCGTCCTTAGTATAATTTGAAGTAAAAGTTCTGTAAAGCGTACCGGAAGCCGGCGACCTGTAAGAAGAACTCAGGTTCTTATATATCTTTACGGTCACAGATACATTTGTCAGTCCGTTATCCGTATCAATCAGGAAACCCACGTCGGTGATTCTTTCATTGCCTGTGGCGGTATAAACCTCGCCTTCCTCAAAAAAGGAAGATGTATAATATGAATAACACGCCCTTTCCGCGTGAGTATAGTTCTTATTTATACTGCCCGCCGGCTGAACGGTGTAACCGACGCTTGTGCCGTTGTAATTGTCATAAGACAGATACATATAATCGCGGTAGTCGCCTATCCACGAATTCTTGATTATCCATGCGCCGTCGCGTGAGGGCGTGTAGCCCCAGAGCTTAGTGAATTCACTCGCGGGAACACTGTCATCCCAGCCGATAATGGTTATCGCGTGGTTTGTCGTTTCAACAACATTTCCGTTGGTGTCAAACGCCTGCCCGAACAGCATAAATGCATTGTATGTGCTGCTCATTTTTGAGGTACTCAAAGCGCCGCTTACGGGAACAAACATTGATGATAAAACGGCGCCGTTATTCATCAGCCAGTCTTTGATTGCATTTTCATCCTTGAGAATACAGGCGCTTTCAATCAGATATCCGCTGCCGTGATTGAATCTGTCGTTCTCGGTAAATGTTGGATTGGCATTGTTTATCAGATTGGGATAATCGTCCTCGCTCGCAATACCTTCAAGATTTGACAGCGTGGCAACAGCGTCGAGATAGTTTCCGCCGTTGTTCCATACGTCTGCCGCCCTCGGCCCCTCAGTCTGAGGAGTATATGTGAAATAAGTCAGGTGAGATTTTGAATAATGTTCTTCGTCATACCCTTTAACAAGCGTATTTGATTCCATTGACGATGACGTGGCAAAAGCCCAGCAGTTCCCGTTCGGGTTCTGGTTCTCCGGAGCGGTAACATATCCGTAATCCCTTAAATCATATGTTGACGGATATGCCGGAGAGGATTTAGCCGCGGGAGATTTATGCGCCTTTCCGGCGGAAGAATTTTTCACGGAGGAATGCCTTATGTCGTTGCCTACTATGATATATTCGCCGATTTCGGGAACTTCTCCGTCCGACGATACGGCAGACACCGCGCAGAATAATACAAGCATAACCGCAAGCGCGGCGCTTATCGCGGCAGTCAGTGTTTTTTTTCTTCCTTTTTTCATAACGGCACCTCCTTCTGTCGGTATCAGATACAAATCAATATATCCTTATGATAATTATATACTAAAATTAATATTCATTCAATTATCCTGACCTAAAAATATAATATCCCTCA
>JAFWRV010000136.1 GCA_017519685.1 Clostridia bacterium | reverse complement strand
GTTCTTCACCGCCGCCTCGTATTTCACGGGGTCGATCCGGTAGAGAAGGTCGCCCTCCTTCACGTCGGCGCCGTTCTGGAAGCAGACCTCGAGGATTTCGCCGCTCCCGGAACTGGGGTTCGCGGGCGTGGCGTGGGGCACCTTCTGCGCCCAGTGGACGGGCTTCCTCTATGCGCTCCTCGCCTTGCGGAGCCATTACGGCGCTCTCTTCCAGGCAGCGAAACCGGCCCAAAATGCAAGCGCCGGGCGATATCTGTGCGGCGGCGTGTCAAGTCCCGAAAAGGTTGAACTTACAACCAAGAGCTACACCAAGGATGAAATGAAGAAATTAATTGAGGCGTACGCAAAGGATAAAGGTAAAAAGGTTACCCTCGGCGACGATCCCTCAAAATGGATCAGCATAGTTTCCCACGATATGGCTTACAGCAACGGCATAGGTTATGTCGTTGAAATGAATGTCGGCGGACTGAAGATGAACGGCAACACGTTCAGAAGCGAGGTCCTCAAGAACGGACTCAAATCCCATTGCTTCACATTCACCTATACAGCGTAATTTGGGCGGATGACCGCAATACAGTATTGGTTTTCGCGGAAAACTGAAACCGCAGAGCTTTGTCAGATTTGCTTACCATACACAAAGTATGCTCTCACAAATCTTCCTTGCTCTGCGGCTTATTTTTCTCGAGAAAACTGCTTCGCACCTCAAAAAGATGGAATTTGAGTATATTTGCAGGTTATGATGACGAGGAATACTTGACTGTATTCCGAGGAGGCTGTCTGCACAAAATGCCAAAGTCCGCTTTTTGAGGCATTAATGTATTGCGGTCATCCGCCCTTTATGAAATGCTAAAAAACTGCCCGGTTTTATCTGGGCAGATTTTTATTATTATTAGCGTATTTTCTGAGCAGCACCATATACAGTATAAACGCGGCGGCAAGAGTCGCGAACCACGAAATCGGATATGCCCAGTAGAGCATCCTGAGAGTTCTGTCAAGCGGGAGCACAAAGAATACCCAGAGAAGGCGCAGACCGCATGTGCCGGCGAGCGATATGAGCATAACGTCAAAGGAATGGCCGAAGCCCCTGATTGAGCCGTTGACCACGTCAAGCAGCGAGCAGAAAGTGTAAAACGGCATAATCTGCTCCATTCTTTCGGCGCCGAGTCTGATTACCTCCGGGTCCTTTGAGAAAAGGCCGACAATCGATTCTCTGAAAATAAATCCGGCGCAGGAAAGAATAACCGCCGCAACCGAAGCGGTAATAAAACACAAGCGGAAGATTTTGCCGAGATTCTCTTTCTTTTTCGCTCCGATATTCTGCGAGGTAAAGGTCATTGCCGCCTGCGAAAAGCCGTTTGTAACGGTGTAGATATAGGAATCGAAGTTTGACCCGGCGGAGATGCCTGCCATTGCCGCCGAACCGAAAGAATTGACATTTGACTGGATGATAACGTTTGATATCGAAAACAGAGCGTTCTGAAATCCCGCGGGAAGACCGATTCTCAGCATTTCCAAAAGAGCGGGTTTATTCAGATGCAGCTTGTTTATTTTAAGTCTTATCGCGGTGTCTGTTCTTGTCAGGTGAACCGTCACAAGAATCGCTGTCAGATACTGAGACGCGATTGTCGCGAGTCCCACTCCGGCGACACCCAGTCCGAGCACGGTCACGGTGAACAGATTAAGCGCGATATTGAGAAGGCCCGACACGGCAAGATATTTGAGAGGCCGCTGTGTGTCGCCAGTTGAGCGCAGAATTGCCGCTCCGAAATTAAACAGCATTGAGCCCGGAGCGCCCGCGAAATAAATTCTCACATAAAGAACGGAGAGCGGGAGAGTATCGGGCGGCGCATTCATTTTGACAAGCAGTATTCTTGCCATTGAAATGCCGAAAGCGGCGATTATAAATCCGCTTATAATACTCAGAGAGATTGCCGTGTGAACATCCTGATATACTTTAAGATTGTTTTTCGCGCCCAGATGGCGCGCTGTAAGTACCCCTGCGCCCATTGCAATACCGACGAAAAGATTGACGATAAGGGAGATAAGTGAGCCGGTTGAACCCACTGCCGCAAGAGCTTCCTTACCGGCGAATCTTCCCACGACGACGGTGTCCGCCGTGTTATAAACTATCTGAAGCAGTCCCGTCATTGTGACGGGCAGGGCAAACAGAACAAGTTTTTTCATAAAAGGGCCGGAGGTCATATCGTATTCTTTTTTCATATATTACCTCTGCCTGAAATAACGGCCGGTTTCCGTGTGGCGGAAACCGGCCGTTTCTCGTCATGTGTTTTTATTGAATAACCACCGGTTTTGAAAGTCCGAACAAAGTCCTGAAAATATAGAGTATTCTCTGGAAAAGTCCGGTCTTGACATTAACCGTGATTTCCGAGTACAGACGGTATCCGCCTGTTCCCTGCGCTGTGTTTTGGTTTTCGTCATTGATTCTTACAACATATACGGTTTTGCTTTCAAGCTGACCCGAAAGGAAATTGAGGGTCGCTTTTCCGCCGCCCGCGGGCGCGGGAGTGTACTGAATAAGGGTGTTGTCTTTATAAATCGCTATCGAATATCCGTCGGGAAGACCCTCGGCGGTCGCTATGATATTGACTTTATCTTTATAGTTGATTTCTTTCGTTGTACTCTGAATAGAGAGTGAAAGGTTGAGATATATACGGTCCCAGGTCGCGGTGAGTTTAAGGTCGGCGTCATTGGAATATGTGTCGCCCGGCATATAGATTTTACCGTCCGCAACCCAGCCTTTGAATTCATAGCCGGGTCTGGTCGGAGTACCGGACGGGATGGTGACTGTGCCGCCCTTCTGTTTTGTCATGGGATAAGGCGCGCCTGTTCCGCCGTTTGCCGAGAAGGTTATGTCATAAGGACCGTCGTCGGACCATACAGCGTAGAGAATTACATTGGCGTTATCGGAATAAAGATCTCCGGGCTTGTATCTGACTGTCTGCGCGTCGGACGTCACAGCCCAGCCGGCAAAAGTATATCTTGACTCGCTTCTTGAGGGAACAACGGTTGAAAGGTTAATCGGAACATCCTTCTGCTTTATCTGCTCAGAGGGGGCTCCCGATCCGCCTTTGGCGTCATAGGAAATGCGGTAGGGACCGCTGCTCTCCCAGACTGCATACAGGATTATCGTGGAATCGACAAATATGGAATCTCCGGCGAATTTTGACGGCGAGGTTGCGTCTTTGACGGTATTCCAGCCGAGGAAAGTACAGGAATTGCGAACCGGAGTTTCGTATGAAATCGTTATTCTGCCCGGAGCCTGAAGTGTCTGGGTTACCGGAGCGCCGCTGCCGCCGTTAGCGTCGTAAATAAGGCGGTATTCTCCCTTTTGCCAAATCGCGTAAAGAGTAATACTGTCGTTTGAGTTAATCTGCTGGCCGGGAGTGTATTCCGCCGAAGTCGCGCCCGCGTTTGTTGACCAGCCGACAAACGAATAGTCAAGGCACTGGGGAACATTTGAAGCGAGTTTTACGACACCGGGGGAAACATACTGGTTTTCCGGCATACCGGAAACATTGTCGCGGTTGGGAAGATATCTTACCGTAATATTTCCGGGCTTATAATACACCTGAACATCCTTTGAGGGAAGATAGATGTTGAGAGCGTTCCATTCGGTCTGCTTGCCGTAAAAATAAATCTCTTTGAGAGCGACGTCGCCTTCAAGAACAAGTTCTCCGACTTCATTGACGGAATTGTAGAGATGGTCAACCTTGGTCAGAGACGTGCAGTTTTCAAAAGCGCGGTCGCCGATTCTGACAAGATTGAAGCCGTTTTCACGGAAATCAAATACGGTTACCTTGCCGCATCCTTCAAAGGCATAGTCGTCAATTTCAACAAGAGTTGTCGGGAAATTGACTGTGCCGGTCAGAGCGCTGTTTTCAAAAGCGTGCTTGCCTATTTTCGTAAGCCCCGCGGGAAGCGAAACCTCGGTGAAGGTCGCGCTTTCAAATGCGTAGTCGCCGATTACGGTAACGGTTGAAGGAATATTGAATTTCTTTATCGTTGACAGTGTGGCGAAACGGACGATTTCGGTTTTGTCATTGTTGTAAAGTCCGCAGTCGCCGTGAACATTACTTTTGATTGTTGAGAAATAAGTGTTGGAGGAGTCAACATTGAAAGTTGAAATCTGGCACTGTTTGAAAGCCGAGCCGGCTATTCTGATAACGGAGTGGGGGATTGTGATATATTTAAGCTGTGTCAATCCCGCGAAGGCGTTTGCTCCTATAGTTCTTACACCTTCGTCAATGACTACGGTTGTAATCTGCTCCCTGAAATCTGCGCTCCAGGGTCCGCTGACATCAAAGTCAGCCATATTGCCGTTACCGCTTATCTGAACGGTATTTGAGGATGAACTGTAAGTCCAGGTAAGACCTGCGCCGATTGAGTTTTCATCACCTTCATCGGCAAAAACAAACATAAATGACGCCGTGCCTATGAACAGCATAACGGCAGCCATCAGAAGCGCGGAAAGTCGTTTTTTAAGGCTCATAATGTGTACCTCCTGTTTTTGATACCCTATATGTAGTATTATACACAAAATAATTAATAAGGCAACAAAAAAATCGGGTTTTTTATGAATAAAAAGTAAATATTACATTATATTACATCATTTTGCGATAAAAACCTTCTTAACCGCCATATCGGGAGCGTCAGTAACTTCACCTATGCCGAGAAAAACGCCGTCCGGAGAATACACTCTGTAAAGTCCATTTACTTTACAATTGTTTAATCTTTCCTTTGAAAGCGGGCCGCCGTTTGAAAACCTGACCGCCTGCGCTCCGGAAACAGTGACCGCCGGATATGCTTCACAGGCGCGGTCAACGGGAATAAGAAGCGGGGAAATATCGTCGCCGCTCATCTTTTCAAGCTCTTCGAGGGACGTTGCCTGCTCGATTGTAAAGCCATTTGCCTTTACGCGCCTCAGCGAAGTCATGACGGCTCCGCAGCCGAGTTTTTCACCGATGTCGGAAATTAAGGTGCGGATATATGTTCCCGACGAGCATTCAACATAAAGGCCGAATTCCTTATTGTCAAAGGATTCCGTGATTTCAAGACGGCTTACGGTAACGCGCCTTTCCGGTCTTTCAACCTCAATACCCTGTCTTGCGAGATCGTAAAGCCGTCTGCCGTTGACGGAAACAGCGGAATACATGGGAGGAATCTGTGTGATTTCACCGCGGAAGCATCCGAGAATATTCTCGATTTCTTCTTTTGTTATGTGAACTTCTTTTTCCGAAATTATCCTGCCGGTAATGTCGAGCGTGTCCGTGACGGTTCCGGGGCGGAAAACAGCCGAGTACGCCTTGCCGTGATCCGGAAGCAGGTCGCAGAATTTTGTCGCGCCTCCGAGGAGAACAGTCATGACTCCGGTTGCCATTGGGTCGAGAGTGCCGCTGTGGCCGCACTTTTTTTCGGAGCATATACGCCTGACTTTCGCGACAAGGTCAAACGAAGTAAAGCCCTGCGGTTTGTCAAGAATCAGAATGCCTGTCACGGCTGACACCTCCTGAAATAAATACTGAAAAAATTATAAAGTGGCAGATAATAAAAGTCAACAAAAAACTATTGAATTTTATAACGGTCTATTTTATAATAAAAATGTATTTTTAACGAAAGGCGGCAGACAAATGAAAAAAGCAGTCAAATACGGCGCGCTCGGAGCGGCCGGTCTTCTTGCCGGCATAAACGCCGTCAGAGCGGCAAAGTTTGTTCCCGAAAAAGTCGATTACGGCAAAGCGGAGCCCGAAAACGTTGACGTTGAAAGAGCTATGGCTCATCTCAGCACCGCGATTTCCATTCCGACAGTAAGCTATCCCGAGAAGGAAAAGGTGGATTTTTCACAGTTTGATAAATTCCATGATTTCCTCGACGAAGCGTTCCCTCTTATTCATAAGACACTTGAAAAAGAGATTGTCAAGGAAGCAAGTCTTATGTACAGATGGAAGGGCACGAGGAATGACCTTGATCCGATTGCCCTTCTCTCTCACCAGGATGTTGTTCCCATTTCCAAGGGAACCTGGGATGACTGGACTCACGAGCCCTTCAGCGGCTACAACGACGGAGAATTCATCTGGGGCAGAGGCGCTCTGGATATGAAGAATCACCTTATGGGTGTTATGGAAGCCGTTGAAACTCTGCTTGAAGAAGGATTCACTCCGGAGAGAGACGTTTATCTGCTTTTCGGTCAGGATGAAGAAGTTGTTGCCAATGATGACAGCGGAGCAAAGGCGATGATGACCATTCTCAAAGAGAGAGGAATTCATCTTGATTCCGTCGTTGACGAAGGCGGAGCGATTCTCCCGGTCAATATCAAGGGAATAATTAATGACAAGCAGCTTGTCGGTATCGGCATTGCCGAAAAAGGATACTGCGATTATGAAATCAGCGTTACCGCTAAAGGCGGTCACTCCTCACAGCCGCCGAAGCATACGGCTCTGGGGCAGATTGCCGAAGTAATCCGCGATCTTGAAAACAATCAGTTCGCTCCCGAAATGAAGCCGTTTGTAAGAGATCTGTTTTCGCTTATAGGAAGAAACTGCACCTATCCCGTGCGTCTTGTCACATGCAATCTTCCTCTGCTTACTCCTCTTATGATTCAGGTTATGAAACAGATTCCTCCTGCCGCTACATTCATCCGCACCACCACGGGTGTTACGATGGCGCAGGGAAGCCCCGCCGCCAATGTTCTTCCCCAGAAGGCGAGCATCACCGTAAACTTCAGACAGATGCCGGGCGTTTCTGTTGAAGACGTTGAAAAACATATCCGCAAAGTCGTCAGAAATAAAAACATTGAAATAAAAGCGCTCAAGACAAAAGAGGCGTCGAGCTTCTCACCGACCGATTCAAGAGCGTTCAATATTATCAAGGAAATCTGCATGCAGGACGACAGCAGAAACATAGTTGCTCCTTATCTTGTAATGGGCGGCACCGACGCGTGCAACTATGAGCCCATCTGCGAGAATATTTACAGATATTCTCCTTATAAGGCGAGCATTGAGCTTCTTCTCTGCACTCACGGAACAAACGAGAGAGTGCCCGTAGAGGCGATAGGTCCCGGCGTCGCGTTCTTCAAGAGATATATCAGAAGAGCTTCCGCCGAGAAATGAACATCCTGATTGCGCCCGATTCTTTCAAGGGCACGCTCACGGCATCCGAGGTGTGTGACATCATCGGCAGAGCGTTTGAAGATGAAATCAAAAATATCACCGTTACAAAGCTCCCCGTCGCTGACGGCGGCGAGGGGCTTTGTTCCTGTATAAAGGAAATTGCGGGCGGTGAAGATATAAGTGTAAATGTCAGCGGCGTTTTCGGAGAAAAGATGAACGCCGTCTATCTTATGCTTCCGGATAAAACCGCGGTTATTGAAACCGCGTCTTGCGCCGGCCTGCCGCTGGCGGGAAGCAGAAAAAATCCGGCTCTGACCACAACGCGCGGAGTCGGGGAAATGATACTTGACGCTGTTTCAAGGGGCGCGCGAAAAATACTGCTCGGTCTCGGAGGAAGCGCCACAAATGATTGCGGAGCAGGTATGGCGGCGGGTCTCGGCTATGTTTTTCTGGATAAAGACGGAAACAGTGTTGAGCCGACAGGCGGAAATCTTTCCGTCATAGACAGTATTTTTGTTCCGGACAGCAGAATACAGATTCCGGTTACAGCCGCCTGCGATGTTGAAAACCCGCTTTACGGAGAGAACGGAGCCGCGTATATTTTCGCTCCGCAGAAGGGCGCGGATGAGGAATGCGTTGAATTGCTTGACAGGGGACTTCGCAGTTTTGCCCGGGTGATTGAGAAAACTTTCGGCGCTGACGTTTCGGATATGCGCGGGGCGGGCGCCGCCGGAGGACTCGGAGCCGGAGCGGTTGTTTTTCTTGATGCCGTATTGAAAAAGGGTATCGACATCATTCTCGATATAACAGATTTTGACAAAAAGCTCGAGAGGGCTGATCTTGTTATTACCGGTGAGGGACGCCTTGATTTCCAGTCTGTCAACGGCAAGGTTATTTCGGGAGTTGCGGAAAGAGCCGCAAGAAAAAACAAAAAAGTGATTACAATCTGCGGATGCAGAGGAGAGGGCGCTGAGGAAATCAGAAAACTCGGAGTCAGCGAATCATATTATTCCTGCCCTGTTCCGAAACCTTTTGAAGAGGTTAAGGCGCACTGCAGAGAGGATTTGTATCTCGCAGCGAGAGAAGCCGCAAGGCAGAATTCTTAAATTAATGAAGGTGTCATTATGAAAAAAATCAAGATTGGTATCGCGGGTGTCAGAGGACTCTCCGCTCTTATGGGACTCAATGAGATTGAGGATGTTGAGATTGCAGCGATGTGCGATCTTGACGAAAAGCATCTGAACGACGCCGCTGAAAAAATCGAACCGGATGTAAAAAAATACAGGGTATTTGAGGATATGCTCGAGTCGGATATTGACGCGGTCATTATTGCGACTCCGATGCAGTGCCATGTTCCGCAGGCGATAGCGGCAATGGAGGCGGGGAAGCATGTAATGTGCGAAGTAACCGCCGGAGTATCAATGGACGAACTTTTCTGGCTGTGCGAAACAGTTGAAAAATACAAGAAGATTTATATGTATGCCGAGAACTACATATACACTCCCGAGGTTCAGCTCGTCAAGAATATGGTTGCGAAGGGCCTTTTCGGAACTCCGTATTACGCCGAGGGAATGTATCTTCACGACATTCACGACCTGCTCGTTTATCCCGACGGAAAAACTTCGTGGAGAAGCTACTGGCAGTGCGGAAAGAGGGGTAATTTCTATCCCACACACAGCATAGGACCGGTTATGCAGTGGTTTCCCGGTGACAGAATAACCGAAATCTCAACTTTTTCAGCGGGCGTACGCAATCCCTACGGTGTCAAGCAGGACAGCGGTACAACCACGATGTGCCGCACCGCGAACGGAAATCTTCTCAACATACGCACCGACTGTCTTTCCCCGAGACCGCATTGTATGGATTATTATCAGCTTCAGGGAACAGAGGGAATTTATCAGTCGGCGACCTACGGAAAAGGACGGCTTGACGGAGATGTTGACCGCGTTTCCCTCAACAGCAATAAGACTGAGAACGGGGCAATGGACTGGGAAAAGCTCTGGAATTACAGCGACCTTCTTCCCGAAAAGTACAGAAACGTAACCGAAAAGCAGAGAAGCGCGGGTCACGGCGGCGGAGATTTCTTTATCGTTGAGGATTTCATAAACGCCGTCAGAACAGGCGTTCAGCCGGAGCTCAATGTGTATAAAGCTTGCGAATGGACTGCGGTGGGTCTGCTCTCATCGATTTCGGTCGTAAATAACGGCAAAACGATGCAGGTACCTCATTTCAGAGAGGCGATGCCTCTTGAAGAAAAGGCAGTAATAATCTGATGTATTACGCGATTTTATCGGTTTCCGTTGTCCTTTTCGGAGTCCAGTTTCTGTTTAACAGGCAGTATCAGATAATCAGAGGACCTTCGGTCAGAACCGCGATGCTGTTTATGTTTACCGCTTTTTCCGCGGGGACTCTGATACTCTGGGGCATCAATAAATTCAGATTTGAGTTTACTCCTTTCACGCTGATTGTCGCCTCTGTTGCCGCGGCGAATTCTCTCGCTTACAGTTTCTGCAGCATAAAGGCGCTCGGAAAGGTCAATCTCAGCATTTATTCCGTTTTCGCCATGCTCGGCGGAATGGTGATTCCTTTTATCGCGGGAATTGTATTTTTTAAGGAAGAACTGACCGCGGGCAAGATAATCTGCCTTGTTCTGATAACCGTCGCGCTTGCGCTCACAATCAGCGGAAAGAGCAAGAAATCCGGACTCGGAGTATGCTTCGGAATATTTATTTTCAACGGTCTCGGCGGAGTTTACGCCAAGCTTTTCACAAGTCTCGATTATCCGAAAACAAGCGAGGCGGGTTATTCCGTTCTTATGGCGCTTTCAACCGTCGTAATCAGCGGACTGATGCTGATATTCATCCGCAGGCCGGAAATGAAAAAAAGCCCGGCGGCGGATTCCCTGGCCGCGGGCTACGGTGTTGTTAACTGTATCGGCAATCTCCTGCTTCTCATAGCGCTCAGAAAGCTGCCGGCTTCCGCTCAGTTTCCGTTTATCACCGGAGGAGTAATGATTGTTTCAACCGTGATAAGCTGTTTCACAAAAGACAAGCCGTCAAAAAGAGAGTTTGTCAGCGTGGCTGTTGCCTTTGCCGGGTTGCTTGTGCTTATGATTACCGAAGAATATATGTAAACGCGAAACCTCAAATAAAACGGTCTCTTTTACAATTACGGATATAAATTTAAAAACCACCCGAAGCCGGGTGGTTTTTTATTACATCAAACTGAAAAAGCCAAAATTTTCTTTTGAACGTATAAGTTTATTTTCTTATGATTAGCAAATGGATGTGAGCCAGTTCCAAACCTTGGTGAAGAAATCTGTGATTGCTTTCCAGATTCTTGCAAAGAAGTTATCTTCTGCAGGTTCATCGGAATCTGTCCCTGTTGCGGGCTCGGTTTCTGTTGCGGGCTCGGTTTCTGTTGCGGGCTCAGTCTCTGTGGGCTCGGTAGCTGTGGGCTCAGTTGCTGTGGGCTCAGTTGCTGTGGGCTCGGTAGCTGTGGGCTCAGTTGCTGTGGGCT
>JAFWRV010000135.1 GCA_017519685.1 Clostridia bacterium | reverse complement strand
TTTCCTTCGTATTCCCCGAGAAATGTAATATCAGAAATACTTTCAATAACTTTATCAGCCGGCGCAATCTGATAATAAAAATCTGTTTCAGGAGTTTCTATTTCTCTAGAAAATGAAAAATCTTTTTCCTCCGGGACTTTTGTATAATCCTGAATTTCACCGTAATATAAATTACAGCGATCAAAATATCCTTTATGACAGAGAGTGTTACTGTCGCTGATAACATTTCCGCTCTGTTTTCTGATAAGATAACACAGCTTCGGAGTACCGTAATCCGGATTGCCTTCGGCAAGGCGCATATTCTGATGATAATAACCTGTTCCGAGCATTACCTTAAGGGTGTTAATTCCGTCGGTTAAATAATCGGAAATATCATATTTGAGACAGTATGTCCTGAAACCGAGTTTATCAAAAAGCGGATAAGACCAATGCGACATATCTCTGTATGAATAATTTGAAGCGGAAGGTACGAGAAGGTCGTCCGACACTCTTCTTTCGTTAATATATAGCTCAAAAAAGCCGAGGCCGCAGATAACAATCTCGGCTTCTTCTTTTTTTACCGCATTGAATTTTTTAATGAATATTGGCGAAAAATCAGCGCCGTGGCAATCAATCCACACGGCATCCTCAAACATTTCCGACTGTGTCATTTCAATTCTCCTCTGTCAGCTCAGTTAATCTGATATTGTTATTTTCCCATTCATCCATAAATATAGACTGCTCGTCTGTCAATTGATTAATCCTGTTTGTCAACTCAATAACCTTTTCATAATCGGCGGATACCTCCGGGTCTGACATTTCGGAATTAAGCTTTGAAATTTCACTGTCAAGACGGTCAATCTCCGCTTCCGCTCTTTTTATTTTCCCGCGAAGTCTGTTGATTTCGCTTTCTTTTTCCTTGCGGAGCTTATATGAATTGATTTTCTGAGGTTTGCTGTCTGTTTTTGTATTATTCTCCGTCAGTATAACGGAGCAGTAATCGTCATATCCTCCGTCAAATTTTTCAAATCCGCCGGGACCGATTCTGAAAATCTTGTTCGCGAGTTTGTTTATAAAATATCTGTCATGAGATACGGCGATAATAGTTCCTTCAAAATCAGACAAAGCTGTTTCAAGAACTTCTCTTGAAGTTATATCAAGATGATTTGTCGGTTCGTCAAGCAGAAGAACATTGGCGCCGGACAGCATCAGCTTGAGAAGGCACAGCTTTGCTTTTTCACCGCCGCTTAAAGTGTCAACGGCCTTATATACGTCATCTCCCCTGAACAGAAACAGCGCCAGATAGTTTCTCACCTTTGTTTCGGTAAAAGAGCGATGTTCGTCCCAGATTTCATCAATGACGGTTTTGCCTTTATTAAGATTTTCAAGAGACTGGTCAAAATAACCTGTCCTTACATTTGAGCCGAAACTGTATCTGCCCGAATCGGCGGAAATCTGTCTTGTCAGGATACGGAGAAGAGTGGTTTTTCCGCATCCGTTAGGGCCGATAATAAAAGCTCTGTCATTTTTATAGACCTGCAATGAACCGTTTTCAAAAAGCTTTCTGTCGCCGAAGCTTTTAGAAAGAGAGTCAATAAACAGAACATCGTTTCCTGTTTCAATATCAGAAGAAAACTTAATTCTCATTTCAGAAGGATCGGGCTCGGGAACAATCAATTCCGCCTTTTTCTTTTCAAGCATTTTTCTCTTGCTTTCAGCTGTGATGAAATTTCTTTCTCTGCCGAACGCTCTCTGCTGTTCAATTATTCCTTCAATCCTTTTGATTTCTTCCAGCTGATTCTGATAATGCTTTCTCTCGCTGTCAAGACGTTCTTTTTTCAATTTAAGATAAACGGAATAATTTCCGTTTGAAGAATATGACCGCTTGTTAGATATCTCAACGGTTTTATTGCAAATTTTATCAAGAAAATAGCGGTCATGGGATATAACAATCACAGATCCTTTATATGCCTGAAGAAAACTTTCAAGCCATTCGGTACCGGAAATATCAAGATGATTGGTGGGCTCATCCAGTAAAATCAAATCGGCTTTGCTCAGAAGCAGTTTACATAAACTGAGTTTTGAGCGCTGTCCTCCGGATAATTTATCACATGTAATACCGAACTCTTCTTCCGAAAATCCGAGTCCTTTCAGTGCGGAAGCGGTACGGCTTTTATATGTTAATCCGCCGTTTGCAATAAATTCCTCACGTAAATCATTCTGACGGTTAATCAATAATTCATTGTTTTCATTTTCAAGAATTCGTGAAATCTTTTCAAGTTCAATCTCAGCGTCTATCAAATCGGCAAAAGCAACCAAGGCCTCGTCATAAACAGTTCTGACGGAGTCTGCGCAGGCATGCTGGTCCGACTAGCCGATTTTGGTATTTTTTGAAATGATGATATCTCCGCCAACCGGCTCAAGTTCTCCTGTAATTAATTTAAAAACAGTGGTTTTACCTGTGTTTCCAATTTTTTGTTAAGTCTGGAAAGTATTGATTAACTCTGTATCCTGTTAATTTGCTTGGATCATCATATAATTCTTTATTTAAATCTAAAGAAACTAAGATTGAATCTTCAAAATC
>JAFWRV010000134.1 GCA_017519685.1 Clostridia bacterium | reverse complement strand
GTGAAACCGTATGGTGAGGAGAGCGGAAAGGTCTTTCTCTTATCAGCGAAACCCCTTCCGGCAGATTTCCCGAAATCGAATAGAGCTCCGTGGTCTTAAGACTTTCCTCAAATGTCATATCGGGCAGTATTGACGGCAGTCTTTTCGCAAGCATGCTTTTGCCTGAGCCCGGAGGCCCGACCATCAGGATATTGTGACCTCCCGCCGCGGCTATTTCGAGGGCGTACCTTGCCTCCTGCTGCCCCATGACATCCCTGAAATCGGGCATGGGCGGACGGTTTCTCAATTCATCGCCCTCACTGTATTCCACGGGCTCAAGTATCTGTTCGCCCTTGAGGTGCATTACGACTTCATTGACGTTTTTTACCGCGTAAACATTTATTCCGCGGACAACCGAGCTTTCAAGCGCGTTGCTTTCGGGCACAAAGACATTCTTTATGCCTTCTTCTCTGGCTCTTATGACCATAGGAAGAGCGCCGTTCACGTGACGGACAAGACCGTCAAGCGAAAGTTCTCCTATAAAGGCGCAGTCATCGGTATTTGCGGTAAGCTGAAAGCCCGCTTTCAGCACGGCGATAAGAATCGGCAGGTCGTAAATCGGCCCTTCTTTTCTGATATCGGCGGGAGAGAGGTTTATTGTCACGCGGCTCTGAGGAAAAGAAAAGCCGCTGTTTTTTATTGCCGCGCGGACTCTGTTTTTTGACTCGCTGACTGCCGTGTCGGGCAGGCCGACAACCTCTGTTCTCGGCAGCCCTCCCTGTCCGAAATCGACCTCGACTCCGACAAGGTAACTGTCCATACCGAAGAGTCCCATACTGTTGATTCGGGCAAACATCAGATCACTTCCAATACTTTAAGCAAGAATTCATAGGTTCTGCGGGTCGATGAGATACCGAGCCGCTCCGACGGAGTGTGAACATCGAAAAGATCGGGGCCGAGCGAAACGCAGTCAAGTCCCTCAATCTTCTCGGCAAAAATGCCGCACTCGAGTCCCGCGTGAATCGCCGCGATTTCAAGCGGCTTTGAATACATTTTTTCATATATTGCCGTGAGGGAATCGCGCAGAGGTGAATTCTCCCTGTATTCCCACGCGGAATAATTCCCGTAAACCGAAAAGTCTGCGGAATACTTTCGCGCGATAGTTTCCAGCTGATTCAGAAGCTCTTCCTTTTCACTGTTCACATTGCTGCGAACGGAAAAGCCGAATCTGATTTTTTTCTCATCCGATGAGGTTATGCCGAGATTGAGGGATGTCTGAACAAGCCCGTCAATGACGCCGCTCATTTTTATGACTCCGTAAGGAAAAGACGAGAGCAGACCGGTAATCTTCCGGCTCGTTTCAAAGGAATATCTCGTTTTGCTGACGGCGGAATCAATCCGGATAAATATATTGCTGTCGGTTTCCCGGTATCTGTTCTTTATTTCTTCTGCATATTTTTCAACTGTTCCGCTTATATCCGCATCCGTACAGACCGTGAAACGGTTCTCGCGCGTTATGGCGTTATCCATCGTACCGCCGTTCACGGAAGAAATGAAAAATTCATGGCTTTCTTCCAGCTTTTTCAAAAGCCAGCCCGCAAGTATTGAGGCGTTGGCATAGCCGCGGTTAATCTCGGTTCCCGAGTGTCCTCCGCGGAGACCGCCTATATGGATTTCATAAGCGGGCAGCGTGTTTTCTTCGGTTGCCGCGTCAAGCGTTATATCCGCTCTCGCTCCTCCGGCGCAGCTTGCCCAGAGAATGCCCTCCTCCTCGGAGTCGATATTTATCATTCTCTTTCCTCTGAGCAGTGAAACGTCAAGCGCGCGGGCGCCGTCCATTCCGGTTTCCTCGTCGGTTGTGAACACAACTTCGAGAGGCGGATGCGAAATGCTTTCACTGTCCAGAATCGCGAGGCACATCGCGACGGCGATACCGTCGTCTCCGCCGAGAGTTGTTTTGTCGGCGGTCAGGTAATCTCCGTCAAGAAGCAGATTTATTCCCTGGTTTTCAAAGTCAAAATCCGAATCCGCTTCCTTTTCCCAGACCATATCGAGGTGACCCTGAAGAATAAGCGGTTCCGCGTTTTCACGGCCGTGTGAACCGTTTTTGTAAATTATTACGCTGCCGGTTTCATCTTTAAAACATTTAAGCCCGCGGGCAGCGGCAAAATCAACGCAGTAATCCGCGATTTTATCCGTATGCCCCGAGCCTCTCGGTATTGATGATATTTTTTCAAAAAATTCAAAAACCTTTACAGGTTCAATGTCCTTAAGCAATGCCATATCGTCCTCTCAGAACTCAACGTCGCTGTCCGCGAGAAGCGGGGCGTTTCTGTCTTTCTCAGAAATAACGGGGTTTTCAACTCCCCACGCAATGCCGAATGACGGGTCGTCAAATCTGACGCTTCTGTCGTTTTCAGCCGAATAAAGCGCGTCAACCTTGTAGGATAATTCCGCGCCGTCACTCAGAGAAACAAAGCCGTGCAGACAGCCCTTCGGTATATACAGCATCTTTTTGTTTTCTTCCGAAAGCACAACGCAGACATGCTTCATATATGTCGGCGAGTCCCTGCGGATATCAACGGCAACATCCATGATTTCACCGCGTGTGCAGCTGACAAGCTTTGTCTGCGCGTCGGGAGATTTCTGACAGTGCAGACCCCGGATTGTGCCTTTTTTTCCGGAATACGAACGGTTATCCTGAACAAAGACGGTATCAATGCCGATTTCCTCAAACGCCTTTGTCGAGTAGCTTTCGTAAAACCATCCTCTGCTGTCGCCGAACACCTTCGGCTCGATTATATAAACGCCGTTTACTTCAGTTGCGGTTTTAATCATCGTAAATCGCTCCGTTTTCGGTTCCCCAGTGCGGCCTTTCTCCGGGCCTGTCGGTTGAATACAGTATCTTGCCGTCGGCAACGGCGAGAAGATGGGCGCCGTATGAGGATTTGCCGTATTTTGTCGCGGAAGCGACAAGCTCGCTTCTTGTAATCCATCTCATATTATAGGCGATTTCCTCAGGCGCGGAAATCTGAATACCCTGAAGCTGCTCAATGGTTTTGATGAAATTGGAAGCGGCAAGCAGGGAGTCGACGGTTCCCGTATCAAGCCAGGCGTATCCTCTGCCCATAAGCTTGACATCAAGGGTTCCGTTTTCGAGATAAATCTGATTGATATCTGTTATCTCAAGCTCTCCTCTCGCGGAAGGCTTAAGTGATTTCGCGTATTCGACAACACGGTTGTCATAGAAATAAAGACCGGTAACGGCATAGTTGGATTTCGGATTTTCCGGCTTTTCGACAATCGAAACGGGAACTCCGTGTTCATCGAATTCAACAACGCCGAACTGACCCGGATTATCAACATAATAACCGAATATGGTGGCTCTGCCCTCGTTTTTTGCCGCCTGGCGAAGCATGTGACCGAGTCCGCTGCCGTAGAAAATATTATCTCCGAGCACCATTGCCACGCTTTCGCCTCCGATGAACGGTTCGCCGATGATGAATGCCTGGGCGAGACCGTCGGGATGCTCCTGTACGGCATAGGAAAGCTCGATTCCGAACTGGCTGCCGTCGCCGAGAAGCTCAATAAATCTCGGGGTGTCGGTCGGGGTTGAGATAATAAGTATATCCCTGATACCCGCAAGCATAAGAGTCGAGAGAGGATAAT
>JAFWRV010000133.1 GCA_017519685.1 Clostridia bacterium | reverse complement strand
CCCTCTCCGAGATCGGAGAGGGTGGCGCCGTAGGCGACGGGTGTGGCGACAAAACGCTTTTAACTTAATAATACAATCTTCAACAATATTGCCGCTGTCAATAACAACTATTCTGTCCGCATACGCAGCTTTACCGGCTTCGTGAGTAATCACATATAATATATAATATGCAATATAATAAATTTTCACCCGCCGTGCTGCCGCCGGCGGGTGTGTGCTTTGTAATTAGTCAAGAATAAATGATTTGAAATCTTCAATTTCTTCCGGCGTTATTTTCAGCCCTTCCGAGACGAAATTTTCAAAGGAGCCGAAGTTTTTGTCCGCCGTCTGAAAGAACGAGTCGAGATATTCTTTTTCGGCGCGGAAAACGCGGTAAACCTTTTCGGCGATTGCCTTATCACGCATAAAAACTCTCGCGAGGAAAGAATACTTTTTTGAGTTTTTCCCTGAAACCTCGTTTGTTTTCATATAATCGGCAAGCACCGTTTCATAAGGCACGCCGAGCATCGTCAGAAGCAGCGCCGAGATAACCCCGGTTCTGTCCTTGCCTGCGGTGCAGTGAAACAGCGTCGCGCCCTCGCGGTTTGACATCATCAGCTTAAGGCACTTTGAAATCTGCGAAACCGCGTATTCGTCGGTCACCATCAAGGGATAAACGTCGGTGAGCTCGGGAATATAATTCAGAAGCTCGCGCTTGCTTTTTGCCTGCTTAACAGCGGCAAAAACATCGGCGCCCATTCCGCTTGTGATGCTGAGAGTGTTTTCATTAAAAACCGGAATTTCAACATATTCCGCTCCGGCGGGGATTATATCCTCCCTGCCGTCTTTCTCTATATCCGAGCGTACGTCAATAACATATTTCAGTTTATAGAAATCAGTCAGCGCGCGGGAGTCGGAGGGCTTCAGTTTGCTGAGCTTTGCCGAGCGCAGAAGAACGCCGTATCGCAGCTTTCTGCCGTCCGAAGTCACTGTCCCTCCGAGGTCGCGGAAATTCAGTTTTTTATCGGAAATAGCATTATTCATATCAGCCGTCATATTTGAAAGCGTACTCGTAAAGCTTCTTCCACGCCTTGACTCTCTCGGGGCTGTATCTCTTGGGGATGACGGCGCAGGCACCTATCGCGCCGCTGACTCTCGCGCCGACGGCAGGCATCTTTTTAAGCAGGGAAGGATTCTTGCAGACGAGTTTTGCCTTGGTGATGATGTCGGGAAGGTCGGTATTGAGAGCCGAAATATTGGTGAAATTCGCGCCGATTGTGATGTTATCCTCATTTATCATACCGCTGTCAAAAGCGTAATCCGCTTCCTCCGGGGTAAGCTTCAGTATCATCAGTTTCGCCGCCGCGATTGCCGCGAGGCCGGAGCCGAGAGTCTTATAATAATTGACCTGATAGGGCCAGAGGGTTTCGCAATTGAAAAGACCGTTTTTGTCCGCGATGACGGTGTCGGCAAGTATTCTCGCCGCCTTGAGGGAATTGGCGATGCCCGAGCCGATAATCGGAACGGTCATAAAAGCGCTGTCGCCGATTGCGGCATAACCGTCGGTCGTCATAATCGAAAGCGGCTGGCGCACGGGAATTTCAACAAACTGCCCGCCTCTTATAATCTCGGTGCCTATGCGGGGGTTACTCTCGCGCAAAACCTGAGTAAAGCGTTTGACCTCATCAATATCAAAATCATTGAATCTGCCGATAAGCACGTCGGTGTGGTCATCCTCGGACGCTACCCAGCTGACGCCTAAAATGTTGTCTTTGAAAAGGCAGACCTTGAATTTCGCCTCAACCTCATCGTCGCACGCCTTATTGTAAAACGCTCTGTAAATCGTTATTTTCTCGTGCCTTGCGGGGTTTTTCTCAATGCCGAAGCTGTCGGGAAGATTTGTGCGCACAGGGGAATTGAGACCGCAGGCGTCAATTATCAGATCGGCGTAAAAAGTGCCTTTATCTGTTTTTATGCCGACAACTCTGCTGCCGAGAATTTCGGGTGAAAGAACCTTTGTTTCATACTCAATTTTAACACCGCACCCGATTGCGTGCCTGATAAGATGGTCATAGATATCCCTGCGCTCCATCTTGATTTCAAGGTCGTCTTCGGGAACATGCTGTCTGAGCCCGACTCTCTCCGACGGGCCGTAGAAGGTCATATCCTCTTTAAATTCGTATTTATCCTCCGGAGGCATCGGAATACCCGCGATACCGAGGGCGTTGGGCGCGAAAATATCTGTCCAGTCGTAGCCGAGCGTGCCCTCTTTTTTCTGCTCATAAACGGTTACATCGTAGCCTTCGCTCGCGAGAATGGCTGCGGCGGCTATTCCGCCGTGACCGAGACCCGCTACAATAATCTTTTTACCCATTGTCTTTACCCCCTGTTATTTTTGAAAATTTTCTCATAAACCGATCTCAAATACGCGAGAAAATCAAGATATTTGCCGAAAAGTCTGTCAAAGAAATTTTCTGCTTTCGCGGAGCCGTCTGTGTCCGGCGTTACGCTGTCATCTTCGCTGCTCCATTTCAGAAACTGCGGATGCTCTTTAAAAGTTTTGACTGTCGCCTGCCCTTTATGATAAAGCAGGTCAAACATCAGCGTGTCAAGATCCCAACTGCCCTCGGAATGCTCCATATCCCTGATAAACCATGTCTGATCGGGGAACAGGCAGGAGGCGGCGCAGATTGTTTTATCGGGATTGATATACCCGGCGTTCTTTGCGACAACATCGTCGGGAAGCGTTGACTCATATTCCGCGCAGGTCGCGCCGAACGATGAGGCTTTCGTATCGACAACGGAGTCGGACATCGTTCTCCATGAAGGAACAAGAGGAATTGATGAGAAATTATATCTCGAAAAAACATAGAGATTCGCCTGTCTGTTATGCTCTTTGAGAAGCTTGGTCTTCTGCGGTCTTATGAGCGTGTTGTACTTTATGATTTTTTCACGAAGGCCTGCGTAGGAGGCGTAATCTCCGCCGTAAACCTCATCAAAAATATATTTCATATCCTGCTCAACATATTCGTCGGGACACATTGCCCAGATGCTGAGCCAGCCGCCGAACATCGGGGCGATGCACGCCGGAATAACCTTCGGGGCAAGGCCCTCAACAAGCTTGTTGCCGAGCGCGCATATATCATCGGTGATGCCCGCGCTGTTGAAAATATCAAGCACTCCGTTGAGAAGCTTACTGTATTTCTGAGAGCCCATTTTTGTTTCAAGGAAGGCGGTCAGAGCATCGGCGTTGAGCACTATGTTTCCGCTGAGCATCTCGCCGGTGTAGCTCTCGCCGAAGATGGCGGTGGTGTTATAGCAGATGCTCTTTATTCTGTTTTTATATCCGTATCTGGAATAATAAGTCTGGGTGACTATTCCGCCGAAACTGTGGCAGTTCAGGGTAACCTGACTGCATCCGGAGCACTTGCAGACATACTCGATGAAATCATTAAGCTGCTCCGCGGTTTCAAACGGGTCAAGCCGCCAGTCATATCTGAAATTGAGCGCGGAATCCTTTTTGATTCTGTCCTTATCGGGATAAACAAAATATACTCCGCTGTTATCGACCGGCTCGCCGTTCTTACCGAGATTTGCCTTGCCGATAAGATTATTGACGGGGCCGATAATCGCGTCGGAAAGTTCATCGTAATCACGTGTAATCAGGAATTTGGAAAGGGCGGGAAGGACTTCTCTGACAGTGCTGAGAATGTCATCGGTTGTCGGAGGCCAGATAACATCGGAATCCGGATCGTCCTTATCGGCGAGAAGATCGACAGCCATAAACCCGTGAACGTCAATAAACGGGCAGTCCATCTTAACGCCGTCCGAGGCGAAAGCGACGGTCATGCATCCGAACGCGATAACAAATCCGAGCAGAAGGGAAATAATTCTTTTCATTTTCACCATTCCTTTTCAGTTTATTCCCGGAATATGAGTTTATTATATCACCGTAATTTTATAAATTCAATTACTTTGAGAAATAATAGTATAAAGTATTTCAAGCGCCTTGCCGAATTTTTCCCTGTCAAGTCCGGAATAGTTGACAAGCAGAATATGAGGCGCGGTATTTTCCCCTTCGAGATAGTCTGACATAAACGATACCCTGATGCCGTTTTTCTCCATTTCGCTCCTGATACGGTCATCGGATAAATCGGTGTCAAGTTTCAGGGAAAAATGAAGCCCCGCGGCGGGATCGGAGAGAACGGAAATGCCGCTCATCCTGCTTTTTTCAAATTCATCAATCAGCCCGGAGTGAAGCTCACGGTAATACTTTTTCATTCTGTTTATATGCCGCTCAAAATATCCGCGGCTGATAAAAGCCGCCAAAGTATATTGCTCAAACGAGGGCACGGTGCAGGAATTGAAGCGGAATTCATTGCGGTATTTTTCCGACAGTTTATCGGGAAGAATCATATAGCTGATTCTGAACGACGGCGATATGGTCTTGGAAAAAGTATTGATATAAATAACCTTTCCCTGGGTATCAAGGGTCTGAACAGGTGGAAGCGGTCTTCCCGTGAAACGCAGTTCGCTGTCAAAATCATCCT
>JAFWRV010000132.1 GCA_017519685.1 Clostridia bacterium | reverse complement strand
GGCGCTCGGCAAGAAGGACAGGGCAGAATATTACACTTCACTCAGAGCGAAGGCGCAGAAATATTTCAGCGATAAATTCCTGAAAAACGGAAAGCCGAAGGAAAAGACACAGTGCAATAAAATACTTGCTCTTGCCTTCAATCTGGTAGAAGATAAATATAAGCAGAAGCTGGCGGACGAACTTGAAAAGCAGATACGTGATAACGGAAACCTGCTTTCCTGCGGCTTCCTCGGCACTTACAATCTTTGCCCTACCCTTTCGCTTTACGGCAAGGATAAAATGGCTTATAACCTTCTTCTTCAGAGAAAAGAACCCTCGTGGCTTTACAGTGTTGACCAGGGTTCAACCACTATCTGGGAGAGATGGAATTCATATACCAAAGAAAAAGGCTTCGGCGATGTCGGCATGAATTCCTTCAACCACTATGCTTACGGTTCCGTTGTTGAATGGATGTACCGTTATATGGCAGGTATCGAGCCCGCCGCTCCCGGATTCAAAGAGCTGAAACTCCAGCCGAGAATTGACTTGAGAACAGCGGATGAACTGCCAGAAGGCCAGAAGAATATCAAATGGGTAAAGGCGTCTTACAATTCCGCTTCCGGGCTTATCAGAAGCGAATGGAATACCGAAAAGGGACTTGTATATAAATGCACGGTTCCCAAGGGCGTAAAATGCACGCTGACCCTGCCGGCAGTTTCGGATACTATTACGGTTAACGGCGTAAAGCAGGATATCAGCGGAGAAACAGTTGACTTTGAACTCAAGGGCGGAAATTATACATTCATTCAGAAATAATTATCAATAAGGGAGGATTCACAGTGTATATTTCAAATATCAGTTTGAGTATTCTGCAAGGCACGACTGTATTTGAACATTTTGACGGTTTGCTTTCCGGTTCTCAGATGCTTGATTTCTTTCTCAGAATGATAATAGCGTGTATATGCGGTGCGGCAATCGGATTCGAAAGAAGCCGCCGTTTCAAAGGCGCGGGTATCAGGACACATATCATAGTCTGCTGCGGAGCCGCGCTGATTATGATAGTTTCCAAATACGGATTCGCGGATCTCGGATCCGTATCCGGCGATCTTTTCAAGGGAGTGAGGGGCGCCGACCCCGCTAGACTTGCGGCTCAGGTCGTCAGCGGTATAAGCTTCCTGGGCGCCGGAGTTATATTCAAAAATAACGGCGCCGTCAAAGGTCTTACCACAGCGGCGGGACTTTGGGTAACGTCGGGAATAGGTCTTGCCATCGGCTCCGGCCTTTATATTATAGGTATTTTCTGCACGGTGCTTGTTGCTCTGCTTCAGGTACTTATGCATAAATTCAAAATCGGCGCCGACTCCTTCAACGCGTATCAGCTTTGTTTCACCGTTGCGGATGATGTGAAATTCCAGAGCGTACTCAAGGAGCAGATAAAAAAATGGGACGCTCAATCCACAGACAGTAAGATTGAGCGCCGTGAAGACGGAACTATTTTTTATGATCTGACTTTAAGAACCACGCAGACTCTTGAACTTGACGATATTATGGATTTCTTCGATAAGAACGCCGACACAAAGAGTATAGCGCTCAATAATCTGCACTGATTAAAAATCAAATTTGTATTTCCGGCCGTTTATTCTGTATTCGGTCGGAATTTTCTTTTCCATCCAGTCAAGCGGAATGAATCTGTCTTCCTGTTTTCCTCCGTTTATAAACGCCTTTTTCAGATCTCTCAGGATTTCGCCTTTTGCGAAGTCAGGATGGCAGGAAACAAAGAGCGATGTTCCGCTGTGCGCAACCAGAAACAGCCAGTCACGGTTGAGCTTCCAGTCGATTTTTCCCGTTATTCCCACGCAGTCGGCATCCACGATATAAAACGAGTTATTCTGACAGGCGCGGAACGCGAGAGTGTTAATTCCCATTTTTCTTGTCCGTGACCACTCCAGTCCGCTTGTGTCATCGCCTGTCCTGTTTGCGTGTACCAATCCCGCGCAGAGGTGACTGATTGTGTTGCATCCGAGAATGATTGTGTTTCCGGCGCAGTCAAGAATCAGCTTGTAAAAATCCTTGAATACCTGTGCTGTCGTTTTGGTCCGGTCATAGAATCCCGAGGTGCCTGAGCAGTAAAACATTCCTTCGGCGTCTTTTCCCCAGCGGAAAGCAATGTCGCAGGTTGAAAAATCATGCTTGATTAATTTATATCCGCACGATGTAAGATACTCTGTGGTATTGATTATGTGTTCTCTGATTGCGGGATGTGTCGGGTCAAGCGCTTCTTTTTTGTCCGGTCTTCTTGCTTCATCGGGAATGTCAAGCG
>JAFWRV010000131.1 GCA_017519685.1 Clostridia bacterium | reverse complement strand
GCTGTTATGTATTATGACTGTCTGCGCAACGGTTATATTTTCCGCTTCCGTTCACGCCGACAGCAAACCCGCTGTCAGAACCGCCGGAATACGCAACTCCGGTTTCAAGGCGAATAACGATTTCAGAATCATCACGCATGACGGCGCTTCATCGCCGGATAGTGAACTTCCCTCCTCTTATGACGCGAGAAGGGAAAAAATAATCACTCCGGTCAAGGATCAGGGCGAAGACGGAACCTGCTGGGCCTTTTCAGCCATTAGTTCGCTTGAGACCGACGCTGTTAAAAATCACGGTTTAAAGCTTGCCGACGCCGATTTTTGCGAGAACCATCTCGTGTATAATATCAACGGTTCCGCTGACGAAGAGCCCTATGACTTTTATTACCGTCAGGATTATGTATTAGAAACCGACAGCAATTATGAAGACGGAATAACATCTTTTGAATACACTCTGAAAACAAAAGACGGCAGCCGGTATCTTTGCATAGTTAAACAAACCGATTCGGGTAAAATGACTTATAAGGGTGCCTCGGACGATAATTTCGTTGAAGTTACCCCCGATTCTTTTCAGGCAGAACAGTTCTTTATGGTTTACGGCGGCAAGCTTCATATTCAGATTACCGATAAGAGAAACAAAAAGAATTTCAACAGGGAACTCTGTCCACTTGATACTTTCAGAGTATTTTCCGAGGACAATACGGTTTATATCGGGCAAAACGGTTGCAAATGCAAAATAGGTGAAATCAAAAAAACCAGAAATAATTACTATTTTGAAAACACAATAGGCGGTTCCTGTGAAGTCAACAAATCATATTACAATAACAACACCGAAATACCCAGCTTCGTAAGCAGTTCCCTGATTCAGCTCTATTTCAGGGATGATGACGGCTATTATACAATTGACGCCTCGGGCGTGGGACCGAGTTTGCTCGACGGAAGGGTCGGCGCGACTTTCCTTGACCCTGTCGGAACACTTTCCGTCTGGTCGGGAATCGCCGGAGAAACCGAAAATTACACAGAAAAAAGATTTAATACAGACTCCGGGTTTATTCTTGATGACGCCGTGTTTTTCTCGGATTCCGACCAGGTCAAGCAATGGATACTCGACCACGGAAGCGTTAATGTTTCATATTGTGCCGACTCTTTGTTTATGTACGGAGAGCACGGCGACCTCGGAGAGAATATATACTGCAACATTCCCATGGGCTCAAATCACGCCGTAACCATAGTCGGATGGAATGACGGTTACAGCAGAAAGAATTTCGGCGAGTGGTTCAGCAGGCCCAAATCCGACGGTGCCTGGCTTGTAAAGAACTCCTGGGGCACTTCGGAAGGCATCAACGGATACTTCTGGATGAGTTACTATGACAAATCCATTGACGAATATGTCGGATTCTCTGCAACGGAAAAAGACAAATATAAAAATAACTATACTTACACCGGAGTTATGTCATACTCATCACTCGGACAATCCGGCGGAACCGAAGCAAACATTTATGAATTCAGAGAAACGGAAACCGTTTCGGCTGTTTTCGCTCTTGTAGCTTTTGACAATTCACAGGTAAGAATCAGAATTTATCCTTACACCGGTACAAAAGACGGTAAAATAGTTCCGAATGGAACCGAGGCGCTTGTTGATTATACCGTTTCAATTCCGATAGGCGGCGGCTTTAACATCGAAATTCCCGAAGAAGAAACATTTATTGCCGAAAAAGGAAAAAAATATGTTGTTGCCGTCACTATGTCATCGCCCGATGCATCGTCCTCCGATAATATGTTCTTTTGTGAAAACGCGGAGGAAAATATCGAGCCGTCATTTTTCACTTATCATCCCGGTGAAAGTTTTTACACAAACGAAGAGGACATTGAAGGCGCATCATGGATTGATACATCCGATGAAGATAAAGGAAACCTTTATATCAATGTTATCACATCCGATGCAGGAAAATATCATACCCTGAGTTTTGAAGCGGACGGAGCAAAAGGCATTCCCGAAGCAAGACCGGTCAAGCCGCAGACAAAGATTCCGAAAAACGTTCCCTCAAAGGAAGGAAGCGTTTTCCTCGGCTGGGCAAAAAATAAAGATGCGGATAAGCCCAATTATTTACCCGGAGAAAAAATCAAGCTGACAGGCGACACCGTTCTCTACGCGGTATGGAAGAATCTGCCGAAGGAAAGCGACGGAAAGCCGTTGATAAAAATCGTCAATTATCAACCCGACAAAACGGTTGATTACAAAACGTCGATACGCTTCAGAGCTCAGGTCACGGATAAAGACCTTATGGAGACATCGGAAATCGGCTGGTACGTCAACGGTGAGCTTTGCGCTGTTATGAAAGCCGACGACGATTTCGTTCTCGGTAATATAACGGAAAACTCCGATGTTCAGGTTAAAATCGGAGTAAGCCTCGGAAAATCTGATGAGATTATTTATTCCGCATCTGAAACCGAAAAGATAAATGTCAACAACGGATTTTTCAGCAGACTTATTGCGTTTTTCCGCGCGCTGTTCACAGGCTATCCCGAAATTGATAATTAATTCGCATACGATTAAACCTCCTGCGTTACATTACACCGCGGGAGGTTTGCTGTTTGTCTGTTGTTTCTTGCCTGAAATTCGCGGGAGGTTCGGCGTTCACGCCCCTGAATTTTGTATTGTGATTTATACTTTAATGTGATAATATAGTTTTATCAATTATAATAAAAAGGGATTATTATGAAAAAGATAACCGCAATTATATCAGCGCTCCTGATTATTTCAATGCTTGTTTCCTGCTCGGTCAGGCAGGGAAACGGACCTGTTGACAAAGAAAGCGCGGCAATGACGTCATCCGTTATGTCTTCGTCAGATATCAGCTCCCTGACCTCCGCTGTTTCCCGCGCCGTTTCTTCAGCCGCGATCGCCGGTGAAACCGCGGATGAGCCGGACAGCCGGCTTCCTCAGCGAATAATCGCGCAGGATGATATCTCACCGGAGGCAAAGCAGACTCTGTCTCTTGCCTCTGAACTCTGCGCCGCTTCGGGCATACGGGGTTTCAGTCCCGCTCTGCTCTTCGGCGAAGAAATAAGCAACGGGGATATAGTCTGCGAAACGAAAAGCCGCCTCGGCGATGAAGATTACAAAATCAAAATCACCGATGAAAACATCTTTCTGTATTTCTCCGATACGGGCAGGCGAAACGGTCTGCTCTACGGTATGCAGCACATACTGAAAATGCTGATAAAATCAAAAGGCAGTTTGCCGGAACCGTGTGATATCGGTTTTTCACCGGACACCGCGGAGCGCACGCTGATGCTGGACTGCGCGAG
>JAFWRV010000130.1 GCA_017519685.1 Clostridia bacterium | reverse complement strand
TACAGTATATTCCGCCGCCTTCCATTGCGCGTAGAGCGTAAGAGAATCGTTCCCGGTATAATCCTGACCGGGTTTATAGTCATCACCGCTTCCGTCGGGGGATGTGTTCCAGCATTCAAAATCATGATTGTCGTAGGTTGGGGTAACCTCCGAAAGCTTCAGGGTGACATCGGGTTCCTTTATCTGACTCTGAATACTGCCGCTGCCGCCGTTCATATTGTAGGTTACCGTATAGGCGGTCTTATCCCACTGAGCGTAAAGCGTTAAATCGGCGTTTCCCGTGTATTTGCCTCCGGGGAGATAGGAAGTTCCGCTGCCGTCGGCGCTTGTGTTCCATGAAACAAAAGCAAGACCGCTCAGCTTCGGGGTTTCGCTTGTTATGGTCAGGGCAACATCCCGGGTCTTGGTCTGGGTTGTCGGGCCGCCGCTGCCGCCGTTGGCGTTATAGGTTACGGTGTATCTGACTCCGCTCCACATCGCGTAGAGGATTACGGAGTCATCGCCGGTATAGTAATCCCCGGGCTTGTAAGAGTCGCCGGAGCCGTCGGACTGGGTATTCCATTCAATAAAACTCGCTCCGGATTTTGTCGGAGTGTCGGTGCTGAGCTTCAGATTTATTCCGTTGTTCTTTGTCTGCGCCTGCGGAGCGCCCGAGCCGCCGTTCGCGTCATAGGTGACGGTGCATTCGTTGAATCCCAGTGCGCGTAAAGAGTTGAAACATTTGTGGTTGAAACGGTTGTGGTTTCGGTTATCTGCTCGCCGCCGCTGTTCTTTGTGAACCATCCCTGGAAGCTGTAACCGTTTCTTTTCGGGACCGGAAGCGCGCCGTACTGCGAGCCGTAGGTCACTCTTTTGGTCTTTTCGGAAACCGTGCCGCCGTTGGCGTCAAAGGTGACTGTGCTTTCAATTCCCGCCCACTGAGCGTAGAGCGTGACATCCCTGTTTTCGCTGAACTCTCTGTTTGAGTTTGAATATACGGTGCCGCTGCCGTTTATGTCGGCGGTCCATCCCTTGAACTGATAGCCGTTTCTCGACGGCGTCTTGAGATTGAGATTAATTGTTTCGCCGTATTCCTTTTTCTGAGTGTCGGGAATTCTCGTAACGGAGTCTCCGTTGCCGTTTCCGTCAAATTTGATGGTATAAACGATAATCTTCCAGCGGGCATAAACGGTCATATCAGATGTGACTCTCGTTGATTCGGTCACTTTGCTTCCTCCCGAGGCGGAGGTGTACCAGCCTTCAAAGGTATAGCCGGTTCTCTGCGGCACGGGAAGCGTGCCTATTTTATCATTCTTGTCATACTCGGCGCTTGATTTCGCGACCGTGCCGCCGTTGGCGTCAAAGGAAACCTTCAGCTTGCCGTCGGTTGTGTCTCCCGAGCCGGGAACAACATTTGCGGGATTGACGCGAAGACTCGTGAATGAGCTTTTGAGCGTGGATTTGCTGACGGTCGCGTACCATCTGATACCGCAGTGGTTATCCCAGTTGCAGTCAGTGAATGTGACCGTGTTTCCGTTGACTCCGATAACAAATATGGAATGTCCGTTATTTCTGTAACGGATTATATCTCCCGCCTTGACGCTGTCAACGCTTGAACTTGATGTTTTCTGAGTCCATCCGCCGGGATTTGAGCCGCTTGTGTCATAGCCGCATTTATAAGCATAGCCGAAGCACTGCCAGCTCGAGTGCGGAGTGAAGCAGTTGCAGGTCGCGGTGGTCGCGTGTGAGGGGCAGGGCTTTGAAGTGTAGCCGTCCTGATTGTTTGACGACATGCCGACGTGATTCCAGTATTTTCCGGCGGGGAACTTTGCCTGAAGCGAAGTCAGGGTCAGACTGTCGGGCGAATCGGCGCCCTTGCCGGAAGTCCTTGTATATACGGGGATATTCCCTTCATATTCGGAAATGATATTCGGTCTTGAGGAGTATTCGCCGTCGGAGAGATTTAGGGTGCAAATCATATCTTCATTCGGCATATATGAAATTTCTCCGGCGCGGTCAAACCAGATATCTCTGATATTACGGTCGGGAATGACATAATGTGTTTCCCCGCCCTTCAGGGGTGAAGTCAGGATTCTGCCGCCGCTGAGAACATAGAAACTGCCGCCCCAGACAGCGAACCTCGTAATCTTTTCATTTGCGGTAAACGCAGTTTCATATTCACGTGTTTCAGTGTCGGCGCAAAAGACGGAATAATCATTGCTGTAATAGAGCATACCGTCATAAACGGC
Organism: Clostridia bacterium; assembly: GCA_017519685.1. Taxonomy (GTDB): domain Bacteria; phylum Bacillota; class Clostridia; order Oscillospirales; family Acutalibacteraceae; genus CAG-177. The sequence goes on along the minus strand of JAFWRV010000130.1, from coordinate 276 downwards.
TGTCTGACTGACCGGAAAATCGGTATAATATGTCTTCTCGCCGCCCTCCGTCAGAGCGGAATAGCATAAGCCGCTTTTTTCATCGACAAAGAAGAAAACGTCACCGAGCACTGCCTCACGGTCGCTTGTGACAAAGCGTGAATTTCCGTCAGCTGAAAACGCAAACTGAACCGAAACGGCAATCACGGTCACGACAAGAATAACACAGATTATTGACTTGAAAACTTTCAGATATTTCATCGATAAATGCTCCGTTAAAATAATTATATTTTATTA
>JAFWRV010000129.1 GCA_017519685.1 Clostridia bacterium | reverse complement strand
GCGGATTCTTCAATTTCCTGACCGCTTTCTGCGGTTTCCGAGTCTTCACTGATATCCGGTGTCTCCGCTGTTTCCGTGTCGGGAACAGTGTTTTCCGTTTCACATACGGCGGCTTCGGTCTCAGAGGTTAATTCGATTTTTTCTTCTTCCAAAACCTCAACTCCGTTATCAGATATACGCGGCAAAACAGTCTGAACAGGTTATCTGCTCAAACGCTGCCTCCACAAGTTACGCTAATATCCAAAATATCTTATGGTACGCTTATTATACTATCGACTTTTCAAAAATGCAAGCACAATATATATAATAAGGGAAATATTAGAAAAAAATTATAATCGGGCACAAAAATAAAGCTGAGATTTATACATTTTGCACAATAAACCAAAGCGAAAAATCAGACATTAACCGAAAAAACAATCGAAAAAAGAACTGATTCAGCACTTAAAAAAACTAAAAATGTCACTCACTTGTAATTGAATTGTAATATATTTTTTCTTAAAAATCAAGTAGAATCCAAAAAATTTACATTTGAGTATACAAGCGGCGGGTCTGTTTCCGACCCGCCGGTAAAGATTGATATTATTCCGTGACGATTTTTTGCAGCTCCGGGAAAACCCCGAGACTTCTGCGAAGTATTCCGCTTGTCAGCGCGATTGTAATTCCGTAGTTTGTAAACGGAACATTGCTGTCCTGCGCGCATTTCATACGGTAAAGCATTTCTCTTTCGCTGAGCATACACGCACCGCAGTGAATTACCGCAGCGTAAGGAGAGAGATCTTCGGGAAATTCGTTTCCCGAGCAGGTTTTTATATTGATTTGCCTGCCGGTGTATTTTTTGAGAAGGCGCGGAATTTTGACGGTGCCTATGTCGTTGCACTGCCTGTGATGGGTGCAGCCCTCGGCAATGAGTACGGTGTCGCCGTCCCTGAGGTTTTTCAGGAACGCGGCTCCTCTGACGGCGGAATCGAGAAAGCCCTTGTATTTCGCCATAAGGATTGAGAATGAAGTCAGCTCGATGTCATCGGGCACAATTGCGGAAACGTAAGAGAACGCCTGACTGTCTGTTATTACGAGCTTCGGCTTTACCGCAAGGGAGGAAAGCGCTTTTTTAAGTTCGGTTTCTTTTACCGTGACGCAGATTGCGTCGGAGTCGAGTATATCCCTGATTGTCTGCACCTGAGGGAGAATCATTCTTCCTTTGGGAGCGGACTCGTCTATCGGCGTTACAAGGATGACAATATCGTTCTTTTCAATCAGACTGCCCGCGATCCTTCTTTCGGACGGCGCGGGAGCGAAAGCGCCGAGAAGTTCTTTCAGGGCGTTGATTCCTTCGCCGGTCAGGACGCTTACGGCAATCTCGTTATCCGCCTCGGCGGCGGCCGGAGAAAGGTCGCATTTATTATATACAATTATATAGGGAATTTTTTTCTCTTTGAAAATGCCGATAAGCTCGCTGTCGTATCTGTCCGATGTGTCGGCCGAGTCCGTGACGAGAACGGCGATGTCGCTTCTGTTCAGGATTTTCTTAGTCCGCAGGATTCTTTTTTCGCCGAGAACTTCCTCATCGTCGTCATATCCCGGCGTGTCAATGATGACAACTGGCCCGAGCGGAAGCAACTCCATTGTTTTGCTGACGGGGTCTGTCGTGGTGCCTTTCTTTTCGGAAACCACCGCGACCTCCTGCCCGGCGATTGCGTTGACAACGCTGGATTTTCCTGCATT
>JAFWRV010000128.1 GCA_017519685.1 Clostridia bacterium | reverse complement strand
GAAACTGAAAATAATGATTGTGATTATTTTAATAATGGGCAAGCAAATTGTCATCAAAAAATTGCGGCAATTAAGTTATAAGATGATACCACGATTTACTCCGAAAATGACAAGCTTCTTGTCAATTGTGTAAATTATATATTATCAAATCTGTAAATCGTGTTACAACAAATTTGTAAAATACATCAAATCTGTTTAATAATTAACCTCAAATCTTTTCATCCCTCTCGTCGTGTTTCAAAATGAAAACTTCCTGTTACCACAAGTATAAAAATCGGTTTATCACAAAATTTCAAAATAATCGCCAGCAATAATGCAAAATTCTATTGATTCTTTTTTGGTTATTTATTGAGATCACTGATAAAGTATGCGTTGGTATATGCTTTGAATCCCTGATAATCTGTGACAACAAGGCGGAACCATTTTGCGTCTTCATCAATTTCAAATTCAGCTTCTGTTATATATTCTCCGTCTTTGGCATTTTTCCTGCTGCAACTGCGCGTATTATGAATAATCTGAATGCTGCGCGCATCGCTTGTACTGATACAGACACGATTGTTTTCGTAAGTCAGAGAAAGAATTTCGGGACCGTTTTGCATATAATTTCCTGTCGATGAATAAAACAAGCCGTCTTTCAGAGCGGACGCGATTGATTCATAAGATAAATCGGGCGAAGCGATTTCGACATATCCTCCGTATGAATCACAATCGGGGTCGCTATCAGGAGCGTGGTTATGATTGTCATCTGTTGCAATACAATATAATTTATTGCCGCAGTTAAGCATATCGTCGTAGCAATGTCCGTTGTCATCGTCATACCCGACAACAACGCATCCGTAATTAACAATTTCCATGGCGTTCATACCGCTGTACCTTGAATACTGAGGATATGATTCAAGAGACCAGGTGGGATGATTATAGGTTACGAAAAAGCCGTTTTTTACTCCCTCGCTGATTATTTCATTAATACATTCAGCAGTATATTCGCGCTCAAAATCGGGCTTGTTTTCATCATATACTATCTTATCCCTGTATTTAGCCGAATTACCCCAGAAATATTTTTCGCGATGATAGAATTCGTCTTTTATATTATCCGGACTCAGAGCTATCAGACACAAGTGACAGACTTTTTCCGTCTCACCGTCCGTGCGGTCTTCCTCATTGAGATCAAGTTCATATGCGTTTAAAGCAAGAAAACTGTCATCGGTAAGATCATTATGGGAAATCAACGCTTCGTGATCCGTATATGCTATAACAGAGTATCCGTGATTCATATAGTCACGTTTTAATTCTTCGGGAGTTTTACTTCCGTCGGATATTGTTGAATGGCAATGAAGGTTTGCGCGGTAATAATTGATTTTTTCTGATTTCGGCGGTAAAAGTATTTTTTTCATAAACACTATCCTTTTTAATTTGATAATAAAAGAATAATCTTTCTTTTTCAATTTGTCAATAAATTGTTTATTCAGTTGATTTTATATAAAATCGGTGATAAAATTCAGTAAAGATTCATCAGATAATTTCAGATATAAGGGATGATTGCAAATGAAAAAATTAAGAGTTGCCAATATCGGTCTTAAATTCGGCATGTCGCATATTGAAGGAGCAATTTCATACGGCGCTGAGATTGCGGCGATATGTGACTGTAATGAAGATAATCTCAGATTTGCCGGTGAAAGATATTCAATTCCTTCGGACAAATGGCATACCGATTATATGGATATAGTTAATGACGACAGCATTGATATTGTAACGGTAGCCGTTCCGGATCAGCTGCACAAAAAGATGTCCTGCGACTTGCTCCGCTCCGGAAAAAATGTTCTTTGCGAAAAGCCGCTTGCTCTTACCCGACGGGATATTTCCGATATTATAAAGGCGGCAGACGAATCAAGCAGTAAATTTATGGTTGGTCAGATCTGCCGCTTTACTCCCGCTTTTGAAGAAGCGAAAAAGATTATTGATTCAGGCACAATAGGAGAAGTGTATTTCGCGGAAAGTGAATATGCGCACGATTATATGGATCTTGTTGACACGTGGCGTTCGGACCCTGACAGACACGGAGTAATCGGCGGAGGGTGCCACGCAGTTGACCTCTTACGCTGGCTTGTCGGTGACCCGGAGGAAGTGTTTGCATACGGAATGCATAAATTATTACCTAGTGTAGAGTATGATGACGCCACAATTGCCGTAATGAAATTCGGGGATAATAAAGCGGGCAAAGTGTTTGTTTCAACAGGATGCAAACGCGATTATACAATGCGCACCGTAATATACGGAACATAGGGAACAATAATATGTGACAATACATCACCGACAATGACTCTTTTTGAAACCGATGAAAACGGAAGGACCAAGGAAGCGGAAACTATCAAAGTTGAATTGAATAATCATAACGCCGCAAAAGAATTTGAAGTCTTTGCCGATGCGATTCTGAATAACAAACCCGTAATTACCGACGCGCGGGAAGGCGCGAAAACCGTTGAAGTCTGTCTTTCAATTATTGAATCTTCAAAGACAGGTAAAATTGTCAGACCGAATTATAATTTTTAATCTTAATTATTAAACCCGGCGGATATCCGCCGGGTTTTTATAACGGTTTATATCAGTTTATCGCACTTTGGATTTCCTGGAAAATCCGGTATATTTTGGTCGCTTTGAAGAATATAAGAAGTTGATCGATAAATGACGGCTCTGCCGGCTCAAATTTAGCGGGAGCGGTTCCGTTATCTATCGTAAGCGCCTGTGACGCGCAAAGACCTCCTTTGCCAAGCAATTCTGCTCTGACATAAAGGAAGTTTTCGCTTCCTTCAATTGTATCAAGATCCAGAGTAACCGTTTCACCTTCGGTAACAGTTTTTTTCATAATTACTTTGCCGTTTGCAATCCACTGAATCTGATCCGCCTGTGTGGCGCAGGCAATTAATTTGTGTCCTTCAACACGAAGATCGGTAAACATGGGATAGGGGATGTTCTGCTCTCTGAGGTCAAATTCTTCCTTCGGACCGATTTCAAAATCATTTCCGCGGAGAACTTTTGTAACCGCAAAGAACGCTCCGCTCTGCATCGTCTTTTTGATGTTTTCCATATTGTTTTCTTTCATCATAAAGACGCTGAATGAACTGTCGGTGTCTCTGATGTTGTGAGCGTCGGTGTTGCTGAAACCGATAACGGTCTTTCCGTAAGGAAGACAATACATCAGCAGATTATCCCAGAGTATTCTGTCATAGCCGGTTGTTCCGTTATGTTCGTTTAAAATTTCAATACCGAGACAACTCTTATATTTGAGTACAAGGTTGCCGAAAAGTTCAATATTCTTCTTATCATTTACGGCATCCGGATTGTCGTTGCTATCAATCCAGTCACCGGGATGATTGATATGTGACAAACCGCCGTTTTCATCGATGAATTTTACGGCGTCTTCATATCCTGCTTCGTTTTCACGACCGCCGAAACCGTTTCCGACATCAGAAGGCAAAAAGTATCCGTTTACATGGTTTTTAGATAATGAAAGATTGTTTAATTCATTTGCGCCGGTAACGCAGACCATTTTTCTGCCTCTGTTCTGATATGTTCCGGTTGTAATCGCTT
>JAFWRV010000127.1 GCA_017519685.1 Clostridia bacterium | reverse complement strand
GAGCGGCCCGAAATCTCCCGCCGCGTCGCCGTATCTTGTGGAATAGCCGACCCAGTCCTCGGAGAGATTGCAGGTGTTGGCAACCCTGCCGTTGAAGCTCTGTGAAACGGCGTAAACCGTCGCCATACGGATACGGGCAGGCAGATTTGTTCTGCTCTGCTCGGAGAGTTCAAACGGTATGGCGTTTGTAACCCCGTCAACGGCATCTTTTATATTTACAACAACATAACGGATTCCGAGAGTTTCCGTCAGCAGGTACGCCTTGTCAATGTCGCTCTGTTCGCCGCAGGGCATCAGAACGCCGATAACCCTTTCATTGCCGAGAGCTGCAACGCAGAGCGCGGCGGTAACGGAACTGTCCTTTCCGCCCGAAATTCCGAGCACGGCATTACAGCCCTTGCCGTTTTCCTCAAAGAAATCGCGTATCCATTGAACACATTGTTCCGCAGTCGCTTTTACATCAAACATACGGTCACCTTATTTCATCTTTTCTATGACTTCGCCGCAGCCGAGTTCATTCTTTTCCTTGTCGATGAACGCCTGAACGGCATCCGCCGAGGGCATTGCCGCCGAGCAGCTGTGAGCGGAAACAAGCATTGACGCGGAAGCGGTTGCAAATTCAAGAGCTTTGTCAATCGGCTTTCCGTTCAGCAGGGAGAAAATAAACGCGCTCGCGTAGCCGTCTCCGCCGCCGAAGCCCTTGAGCATCTGAACCGGGAAGGGCTTGACTTTATATGCCGAGCCGTCGCAAAGATAGGCGCACGAGCCCTCTTTGCCGTGCTTGATAATAACGATTTTGTTTCCGTATGAGAACCAGCGGGCAGCCGATTCCTCATCGTCGGCGCATTTTCCTTCAAGCGACTCCGTGAGATCGAACTCCTCTCTTGAGCCGAGAATGATATCGCTGTTCTTTGCCGCTATTGAATAATAGAGTGAGATTTCATCCTTGTTTTTCCAGGTGTAGCTTCTGTAATCGATATCGAAGATAACGACCACTCCGTTTTTCTTCGCGAGGAAAAGTGTCTTGAGAGCCGCTTCTCTCGAAGGGCTGCAGCAGAGAGCCGTTCCGGAAATGACTACCGCCTTGGCCTTCTTTATGTATTCCTCGTCAACATCGTCAACGCAAACCTGGAGGTCGGCGACTCCGTCACGGTACATAAGAATACTGCTCTGTGTGGGTGAGAGAATCTCCGTGAAAGTAAGGCCGAGGTTTTCGCCGTGCTCGCATCTGAAGATATGTGAAACATCGATGCCGTCCGCCTTGAAATAATTCTCGACATAGTCTCCGAACTGATCGTCTGACACTCTCGCTATAAAGCCGCATTTCGCGCCGAGACGGGCAAGTCCGACAGCAATATTAGCAGGTGAACCGCCGACATATTTGTTGAAATTGCTGCTCTCGCTGAGCGGCTTATTCATATCTGTCGGGTTGAAATCGATGGCAACTCTGCCGATGGGGATAACGTCAAGAGGTTTTGTTGAGTCAAAATTGATAAGATTCATATCTGTTCTCCTTTTTATATCGCTTTTCCGGCGCAGCCGAATATTTCTATGTGTTTCATCGCGTTGAGGTACGCGCCCTCAACCTCTGCCGCCTGCAGGTCGTAATAGCCGCTGATTTTTCCGCCCTCATAACTTTCCCTGACGGTTTTTTCAACGGAATCGAATGTCGCGGTCGCAATGTTGATTTTATGAATGCCCAGAGAGACGCACTTTCTGAAATCATCAGGCGCGATTCCCGTGCCGCCGTGAAGCACAAGAGGAACCGGAACGAGCGAAGCGGTCTGCCTGAGTATATCGAACCTGAGATGCGGAGTCTGCTTGTAGTTTCCGTGGGCGTTGCCTATGGCGACCGCGAGCGCGTCAACTCCGGTATTGCGGTAAAACTCAAGCGCCTGGTCGGGTGAAGTACAATTTATAGCAATGTTTTCACTGCCGTCCTCACTGCCGCCGACACAGCCGATTTCACCTTCGCAGTCGGCGCTGTATTTTGACGCGAGAGCGTTGATGTGCGCGGTATTTTTACAGTTCTCCTCAAACGGAAGATGAGAGCCGTCATACATTACACTCGTAAATCCGATGTCAAGCGCCTGCGTAATCTTTTCTTCTGTTTTGCCGTGGTCAAAATGAACGGCAACCGGCATCGGTGAATTCTTCGCCGCCGCCACCATCAGAGGACCTATTACCTCAAGCGGTGACTGCTTGAGCCGGACCTCGGCTATCTGTATTATGGCGGGACTGTTTGTTTCCTCAACCGCCTTGAGAACACCGAGCACCATTTCCATATTCGCTACGCTGAAACTGCCGACCGCGTAATGTCTGCTTTTTGCGTCGCTGAGCAGTTCACTTAATTTCGCAAGTGCCATCATTTCACCTTCCTGAAATAAACTATCGCGCAGACCGCGCTTGTAAGCGGAAGCGCAAGCAGCATGCCCATACTTCCGGCAAGCGCCTGCAGAATATCCGCGATTATAACCTCTTTATTAATGACCTGCTGAAGATTTGCGTTATATGCTACCATAAGAAGAACGCAGGTCAGAGAACTTCCTATATAAGCGAGCACAAGTGTGTTTGCCATTGTTCCGAGCATATCGCGCCCGATGGTAACGCCTGATTTCATAAGCTCCTGCGGCGTAATCCCGGGAGATTTGACACGCAGTTCATAAAGCGATGAAGACATCGACATCGCCACATCCATCACAGCGCCGAGGGCGCCGACAATTATCATTGCGAAAATGATTGCTTTAAGATTAATCGGCCGGTCGGGATAAAGCTGAAGAAGATAAACAGACTCTTCCTCGAGCATTCCGGTCATATTAAGGAAAAATCCCGTGACGAGGGTTATCACTCCGGCGCAGGCGATGCCCGACAGGCATCCGGTTATTGCGCAGAATGTTTTTTTATTGAAGCCGCTTATAATCAGCAGCGTCATAGCCGTGATATAAAGGCAAATCAGCACGCTCCAGAGATAGATGTTCTTACCGTTGAGAATTGCGGGAAGAAGCACGGCGAAAACCGAAATGCAGGTCAGCCCGAGAGAAACAAGTGTTTTCACTCCCTGCGCGCCCGAAAAGACCAGCACGAGAACGCAGAAAATAACGCCGAGCCAAATCAGCGGGGTTATTCTCATATAATCGCCGAAATAATAATTGGTTGTCGTGCCTTCCGTATATGCCTCAACAAGTATTCTGTCATTTTCCTCGACCTGTTTCGGAGAAAAGGCGTAAGACTGATCTATATCCTGGATAACATTGAGAGTTTTGCCCCTGAGATCTGTGTTAAGCGCGCGGGCTGTAAAGGTTACGGTCAGCATTTTTGCGTCTCCCGCGGGGCTTACCGTTTTGACATCCGTCACCCTGATTACTTTTGCCGATATGGTTTTTCCTTCCATCTGTCCCTTGAATACAGTGCCGTTTCCGACCACATAAAAATAGGCGGCAAACACTATGACAACGGAGACCAGAAGGGTTGCAATCTGCTGTATTTTCTGTTTTGTCATAATTCCACTTCGTTTAAAATGATATTCGTATAATTATATCACCCGTTCAGACAAATCTCAATACTTTTATATATATAACGGCAAAATGAAGAAAACTGCCGAGCATGGTGAAAATGTGAAACACAATATGCAGGGCGGGCCTTTTTATTCCCGCGCGGCAGAAAAGAGCTCCGACGGTGTAAGCAAGGCATCCTGCCGAAACAATAAGGAACGCCTGCCTGTCAAGGTCTGCCAAAAGCGGAACGGCGCTGAACAGCATCACCGCTCCCCCGACAAAATAAACCGCCATCACCGCCGCCTTGAGTTTTTCAAAGAAAAACAGCTTTGCGGTTATGCCGAACAAGGCGCAGAACCACGCGATGCAGAGAACGAGCAGAAAGTTTAACATCCCGAATCTTCTCAGGGTAATGACCGCGAAAGGCGTTGACGTGCCGGCGAGCAGCAGAGGAATCGCCAGATGGTCAAGCAGTCTCGCTTTTCTTTTTGCTTCGCCCGGCGGCAGTCCGTGATAAACCGCCGAAATCGTGTAAACCGCTGTCAGGGAAAGCCCGTAAATCACGCAGGCGGCTGTGCCTGCCGCGTCTGTGAATTTTACCGCCTTAATCACGAGAGCGGCAAGACCCGCGGCGGAGCATAGCGCACCGATAGCGTGAGTCAGACAGTTGAGAGTATCAACCGGCTTTGAGTATTCAATAAGTTTGACTTCTTTTAACGCATCCATATTTTACCAGAGAATTTTCACAAAATAATAAGCAAATTTTTTTGACGCCGTCATTTTTGCGACAACGGCTTTTCTGAATTCATCAAACGCGGTTACCGTTTTTCCGTATTCCTCAGCGTCGGCATTTTCACCGCTGAACAGGATTTTCTCCGTCATATCGCAGAGTTCACCGGCGTCATATCCGCTGCCGGAAACTTCGGTCATAACTTCAAAGAATTCAAGATATGAAAGTTCTTTTTCCGGCGGATTTTCAAGGTAATGAAGCCATACGCCGTAAAGCGCGCTGTATCTGCTGCTGAGCGCCTTCGCGAAGTTTTTGTCATTGAACGCCCTGCGCCTTTTTATAACAATCACAAGCATACGGATAATATATATCAGAACGGCTGCCGCAAGAGCCGCGGCAAGCATACGGGTAATATTGCGCTTTGTAGCGTCGGCGTTAAGATTCCTGACTCTCTCCATCATTCTTCTCGACCCGGATGTCAGAGGATTCGTACCTCCGAAAAGGTTGGCAAGAAGACCCGGACCGTCATCCGCGGACGGCGCGGTGGTCGCCTCAACGGGAATCCATCCGATACCGTCTTTAAAAATCTCCACCCAGGCATGCCCCGATGAATCGGGTATTTCTACTCTTGAAACGGTACGGTCGCTGTTGTAAATCGTGGTTATCCAGTCTTTATAATCCTCATCATTCAGCGTTTCGGCATTGTAGAAATCATCATAGTCAAGGGCATAACCCTCGCAGTACCTTGCCGGTATTCCGAGATAGCGGAATATCATTGTCGCGGCGGAGGCAAAATGCTGGCAGTATCCCTTCTGCGTTCCGAGCAGAAAATAGTTGATGTAATCCTCCCCGTAAGGCACCTTGCCCGGTCTCAGGGTATATTCAAAATCAGACTCGAGAGCGGACACCACTTCTGTGACAGGGTCCTCGTCTTCAGCGGATATCCTGTAGGTTTCGCAGAATTTCTCAACCGCTTCAAGATTGACATCCGGCACTGTCATCGCATTTTCATGCGCTTCTTTTTTCATTTCGTCAAAAACGGAGCCGAGCCGCTCCTTAAGTTTTGCGTCTTCAATTCCGTTTATATACGGCAGGTAATCATTCTTTTCTGTGTCTATTGTATAAAAAGTATATTCACGCGCGGCGTAGGCGTTCGCTCCAGAATCCGTATTGAGGGAAACGGAAGCCGAACTCTCATAATCGTAAATATCTTCATTGCTGAGAAGCGAATAATACGGAACATTGAGCGGATAGCTCAT
>JAFWRV010000002.1 GCA_017519685.1 Clostridia bacterium | reverse complement strand
CTTCAGTTCATTTATTATGCTTCGTGCTTAATACAGATAAAAAATCTATCAGGTAAAGGATGATTTATTATGGCTGTAAAAGTCCTTAACATTGAAGCCGGCAAGCGACTCACAAAAGTCTGCGTGTCTGAGAAAAAGGGCAAAGCTTACTCCGTAAGCGAAAGCTTCTCTTTCCCCACTCCGGACGGCTGCGTTCTTGACGGTCAGATCGTCAGTGAAGTCACCCTCGGCGATAAGCTTATGGGCGAGCTTTCCAACCGCGACATCAAGGCCTCCGAGGTTTTCTTCTCGATTGCTTCCACAAAGGTCGCAACCCGTGAGGTTGAAATTCCGGTGGTCAAGGATGAGCAGGTCAAGGGCATCATTCAGACCAATGCCGCCGACTACCTCCCCATCGACGTTGAAAAATACTCAATCGACGCCGTCATTCTCGGAAGAGATGAGGAGCAGCTCAGGGTTCTGGTTATCGCGGTTCCCAACGCAATCGTAAACAGTTACATCGCTCTTGCCGATTACACAGGACTTGTTATCAGGGCGCTGGACTTCAGCGGCAACTCCCAGTTCCAGGTCTTCAAAGGCATCGGCGGAGACGGAGTAAATATGTTTGTGTCGGTTGACACCGACGCTTCCTCCGTTACCTTTATCGAGGACGGTCAGCTTCTGCTTCAGCGTTTCATCCCCGTCGGCGGCGACGAAATGATCTGCCGCTATATGGGTATCAAGAGCATGGAGGACAGCGAGTACCTCACAGCTCTCGGTGAAATCAGTGAAACAGCGGATGAAATCGAGCCCACCGTTCATCTTGAAAAACCGAGACCCGAAGATGAGGAAGAAAGTCACGAAGCAGTAGTAGAAGAAGACGCCTCAGATTACGGAGTCGAGAGCGACCACGGATACAGCGATGACGAAGAAGATGACAGCGGCGCTGTTATCGAGGATGAAGACGACGACAACGGATACGGTTACGGCAGCGATGACAATGACTCCGGCTATGACAGTAACGACAGTTACGATGACGATAACGACGGTTACAGACCCCGTTACGATGAATCCGATGACTTAGCCAGAAAGAGCTATCCGGAGCTTGACGACAGTCTTCAGAAGATTCTCGGCGGTATCCTCAGAAGCGTTGACTTCTTCCAGGGAAGCAAATATACCGATAAGATGATTGAGAAAATCATCATCGTCGGCAGCTGCGCTCACCTGAGAGGACTTAAGACAAGACTGTTTGAGTCAATAGGCGCAGATACATTCTGGCTTGAGGAAGTCAAGGATGTTCAGCATCTTGCAAACAGTATCGATGATATTTCCGTTTACGTCAACTGCCTCGGCGCAAGACTTGCCCCGCTCGATATTCTCCCCGCGGACTATATCGCGAGAACCGGCAAGAAGAAGAACGCGAGCATAGTAAACGGCGATAACTTCGGAATAGTCGCCGTCATTGCCTGCGGCATCATCGCTCTGGCAATCACCGGCTATTCGATAGGCACCAACCTTTACAGAAACTCTCAGCTCAAAAAGGTTAATGCCCAGATAGATCAGCTCGCCTACGCTGAGCAGGAGTACAATGAATATGTGCTCTACAAATCAGGCGACACCAATCTTCAGGATTTCATCAACGGCTATGTTACCCCGAACGCCGAAGTAGTCGCGCTTCTTGAAGAAATGGAACTCAAGATGCCGAGCAACATAACGGTGCTCAGCGCGAACTTCACCGAAACGGGAGTCAGCTTCAATGTTACCGTTCCCTCATTTGACGAGGCGGCAAACGTGCTCCGCCAGTTCCGCTCATTTGAAAGCATCGATGTCATAGAGTGCACCGGTCTTACCAGAAGCAGCGGCGAGGGCTCAAGCGAAGTAACATTCAACATTATCTGCAACTATCCCGTTGTTGAAACCACAACCGCGGCTCCCGAAACCACCGCGGCAGAAGAAACAGAAGCTGAATAAGGAGGTATGACAGATGAAAAAGAAACTTTCACTCCGTGACGTCAATATGATTCTCGTCGTGGTCGGTCTTGTTATTCTGCTTGCTGTTTACTTCCTTGTATTCCAGAACTATAAGACCAAAAACGAAGAACTCAACACCCAGCTTACCGAAAGACAGGCGCATTTAACCGAGCTTCAGGGATATTACGATAACCTGAAATCCTACGAAACAGGTACTGCGGAAGGCAAGGCAAACATCAAGTCAAACCTCAGCAGACTGCCTCTCGGAATCCAGTCGGAAGACTTCCTTGTTTACATAATGGATTCTGTTGCGGAAGTCAACGGCACGCTTGACGCCGTAACTTTCCAGGATTCCTCACAGGTCAAGGATTTCAGCACGGTTATTGATGAAAAGCAGGTTAATGTCACCGGCTATAAGGTCGGCGCCGGCTTCACCGGTACAATGAATTACACACAGCTTAAAAATTACCTTGACAATGTTTACAGCATTGACAATAACATCACTTACGTTGATTCCTTCTCCGTCACCACAGACTCGGAGGCATCAACCCTCAGCGTTTCGTTCAGTCTTTCAAAATATTACATCTCTTACGAAGGCGGCGAGTATGTTCCCGTTCCCGTTCCCGATGT
>JAFWRV010000126.1 GCA_017519685.1 Clostridia bacterium | reverse complement strand
CGGCTGTCCTGCTTTTTCTTTTTGCCGAGTCCCTTAAGAGTGGGAATGATGGTTGAGTTGAGCGAGTCACCGAAATGTCTTATCTGAAGAAAACCTGTTCTGACAGTCAGCAGAATTCCGGTGCCGAGAATCAGTATAATGACCGGCCAGCCCCAGACTATTCCGTTGACGGTGTTGTTGACATTTTCGATGACGGAAATTATTTTGTCGAGCATATTTTCTCCTTTACTCCGGGATATATAAAAAAATTCGAGTTATTCTATCATAAAGAAAGGCATTAATCAAGAAAAAATTCACGATAATAAATATTTCCTCACCCGTGAGGATGAGGAAACAGAATCAGTTGTTTTTATTTTCTTTATGACGGTACATATATCTGTCGGCAAGGGCGGTCGCGCGCTCAACGGTATCCTTTCCGGGCTCGAATTCCGCATAGCCGGTTGAAACGGTCGGCAGAGGAGTCCCGTCTATTTTTACAGAGGCGATTCTTCCGTTGAATTCTCCGATAAGGAATTCCGCGTTTTCGGGATTCTTTGTCAGCACCGCGCAGAATTCGTCACCGCCGATGCGGTAGATTCTGCCGTACGGTCCGAAAACCGCAATCAGCTCGTCGGCGGTCCGCCTGAGAACTTTATCGCCGAAACTGTGACCGTTCAGGTCGTTTGCCATTTTAAAATCGTTGATATCAAAGGTTATGAAGCACGCCCTTTTGTCAAGACGCCTGCAGTCCGTTTCAAATTTATTGCGGTTAAGCAGATGCGTCATCTCGTCCGATTGTGAGACGAGAGAGGAATAGAACACAAGTATCAGTATCGACGAAAGCGTTATGACAGGCCAGTCAATCATATATTTTCTGTCATAAAGCTGAACCGATAATCCGATTATCAGGAATGCCGTGATTGCGAATGCCGCGTCAATGTTATATGAATGGTAATCGTGGCTCAGAAGAATCAGCCCCGCGAAGAGATAAATGATTGAAATAATCAGCGCGCCGGCGTATAGAAATACATATTTTCCGCGGTGATAAATTCCGTCCGCGTCAACATAAAAGATGAAACGGAAGCGGAGATTCAGCATCAGAAGAATAAAGTTGATTGCCGGAATAAGCGACAGGACTGTATGCGGCGTTCGCGGTCTGAGAGCGTAAACAAAGATAAATGAGATTGTCGGAGACAGAGCGAACTCAACCGTTACGATCAGATAATGCAACCATACTTCGGAAAGGAAGCGCCCGTTGACCTGCTCCTGCGCCCATTCGAGCAGCGTGCAGATCATTACCAGAACAAACGCGACATCGAAGCACAGACGGTCGTGCCTGCTGAGCAGCGAGAAGCTTTTCATTATTATAAGCGTTGTTATTGATGAAAGCACCGTGATAAATATCATAGCGGTATAAAGAGAATCAATCATATTGATACCCCCGCTTTATAGGTATATTTTATATATTAATTTTAACAAAAAAACTTTTCATGTCAAGTGTAAAACGGCAGAGTTGCGCGAATTAAGTCAGATTGCACAAAAGAAAATGTG
Source organism: Clostridia bacterium (assembly GCA_017519685.1). Classification (GTDB taxonomy): domain Bacteria; phylum Bacillota; class Clostridia; order Oscillospirales; family Acutalibacteraceae; genus CAG-177. The sequence continues at coordinate 14,443 of JAFWRV010000126.1, read as the reverse complement.
AATAATTATTGAAATATCTAAAAAAATTGTTGACAAAATGTGAAAAAGCAATTATAATAACAAAGTATTTTGACTTTAAAAAAAAGAATATTCGGCAAATCCGTCGAAAGGCGGAGACGCAAAGTTTAGTGTCTAAAAGATGTTATCTCATGATTGACTGACTGCAAATCAACAGCGCCCGACAGGGCGCCGGAAGGTTTGCAGTTTTTTTGTTTTACGGAGAGAGGTATGGCGGCTGACGAACTGAAAAAACTCAACCGCAGAGAACTGCCGGAATTACCGATCGGTGAAATGAGAGAAAACGACAGAAGAGAAGCGAAAGAATTTTTGATTATAACGGGAGAGAAGACAGAATGAATAAAATAGAAGTCAATCCGTCTCCCGATATAAATAAAACGGGGCGCGAACCCGGGCGTAAAAAGCAGAAACGCAAATCCCGCAGGACGGTAAGGCCGGTGCTGTATCTGCTTGTGGCAATCGCGGCTGTTGCCGTTGTTGTCGCGGCCTATCAGCTGCCCGTAATGAGAATTTACGGCAGTTCAATGAAGCCCACCCTGACCGAGGGAGATATTGTGGTTTCGGTCACAGGCACGAAGTTTGAAACAGGCGACGTTGTCCTGGTTAATAACGGAAGCAAGATTCTTGTCAGGAGAATCATCGCGAAGGCGGGCGAATGGGTCAATATTGACGCCCGCGGCATAGTATATGTCAACAATCGGCGTATCAATGAGCCCTATGTTTCCGAAATGGCATTGGGCGAATGCGATATAGAACTGCCCTATCAGGTGCCGGATAACACGGTGTTTGTTATGGGCGACCACAGAAAAACGTCAATTGACAGCCGCAACACATCGGTCGGCTGTATCAAAACGGACGACATAGCCGGAAAAATCATTTTCCGCGCCTGGCCGATTACAAAAACAGGAGCAATCAGTTAAAAGAGGGAAATCCCGTGACGCAAAGCCAATGCGTCTGAACATTTTAATTGTATGAATGACCGGCGCGGTTAAAACCCGAGGCATTTGCGGCCGGCTTGTAAATAAATCAAACAGACAGTAATAAGCACATCCTACCAAGGAGTAATATACATGAGAAAGAAACTGATTTCCGTACTGCTTGTTGCGGCTGTCGTGCTGGGGATTGCGCCCCTGTACTCCGCAGCAGACGGCAGCACGGGTCAAACGGCGAAAGGTGAATATACTTACACGCTTACAGCGGATCCCGACACCGGAACGCCTCCGACTGATGACATTGAGCCCGGAGGTTTCGGCGATATCGCAAGTAACGGCAGAATCTGGACCGATAAGAGCGTAGCGGTTAACGGAGACCATTTTGATGTTAACCTCAAGGTGCTCGCGCAGGAGTATGTTTCCACATACAGCACATCGGTTACCCAGGCCATAGCCGCGGACGTTGTAATGGTGCTTGACTTCACTTCTTCAATGCTGCGTTACAAGGTTCCGAAAAAGGTTATAAATGAGTCAACAGGCGTAGAGACAACAGTAGAGGTTACCAGAATGGAAGCTCTTGTTGACTCGGTTAACGAAGCGATAGAGATTATCACCACCACCAACCCGCAGAACCGTATAATGGTTTACGGTTATTTCGGCACCAGAAACGGAACCTCAGCAACCAACAGACCCACCGTTGCGCCGATTATGACTCTCGGCCATTACACAAGCACATCAACTTCAAACGAAACTTTAGATAAATATATCACTTTTACCAATCACAGTTCGGGAAACTCTTACTCAGCGACCATCGCTTCAAGCGACACTCTGCAAAAAGACGGCGCAGATTATGAATTCTCTCAGAATACCGGTACGGGTACCTGCACACAGCTCGGTATCGCGCTCGGTGTAAAAGGACTGGTTGACGCAATAGAAAGTGAAACAGACCACAGCACAGAGAGAAAGCCCTACGTTATTCTGATGACGGACGGCGAGCCGACCTGGGCCAACAAAAACTGGTACAGCGAAAGCAGAGACGTTTTAACGGGTTCCTCCAAATATGTTTCTTACAGCTCCGGCGGCGACTCCACACAGATTGTTGCGGCTCATACTATTCTTACTGCCGCTTACTGGCGTGAGAGACTCAGAAAGGCGTATGAGACATATAACGGCAAAGCCGATCCCGAAAAGAAAAACATTGAGTGGTTCAATATAGGACTCGGTGTTGAAGAAAAAGAAGACTATACGGGATGTCTTGTCAATCCTTACTGCCTTGTAGATGAAACCGCCTCAAATGCAAGCGGCTCAACCGAAGCGGAAAAAGTCAAGTATTATATCGGCTCTTCAGAGGGCGCTCAGGCATATACTGCCGAAGACTTTTATACAGACGATGCCTACGTTTACCCCAATATAGGAAACGGATATGTAACGTTTGCGAATACCTATGAAGTACTAAACGATGCTTTCGTAACTCTCGCAAATATAATTAAAATGGGTTCGCAGAACTTCACGGTACCCATAGTCAACCACGAAGGCTCGGGCGGAGCCGGCAGCGACATGGTATTCACCGATGTGATAGGTCAGGGGATGTTTATAACGCGTATTACCCTGAACCAGAACGGAGCCGCCCCGATTGAAGGCGTTTATGACGCCAATGAGGGAGTCTATAAGTTTGACGGTTACGAAACCACTGTTTCGGTTACCGAAGACCCCAACGGGCAGCAGACACTTGAGTGGCAATTGCCTGCCAAGGAAGTGGGGATGTACACTTTCGCAGACAGAAACAATGTTACTAACGGCGAATATATTCCGGCGGATCCGACCGTGCTGTCTTATGAGGTTGATTTCACGGACGATATTGAAGAGGGTCCGGCTTATACAAACGCGTATGAAGAAACAGGCATGGGAAAAGTTCCGCTGACAACGGTCACTTATGAAATACCCGGTGACAACGGATATTACTTTGATGTTTATACAGACGCGGATTATAATTTCGATCACAGCGTAATGAAGACCGGCCTGGACGGCAGCACAGATAAAGCTGAAAACCCGACAGGTACGGCGACGACAGTAAACTCATACGGCTACACTTCGGTAGTCGCCGGCACAGGCGAAGAAGATACCTATGCCGTGGTTAACGGCCTTTTGGGCAACAACGGTAAGGTAACGGGCGTTCCCAGAACAGAGATGCAAATTACTGTTGAAAAACAGTGGGAGGACGAAAACGGCAACCCGATTACCTCCACCGCCGGATTGCCCGCGGTCAATGTGACACTCTACCGCAAATCCGGTCCGGACGGCGCTGAAGAAGAGGTGCCGGATATCAATCCGATTACACTCAACGGCTCAAATGATTATTCTAAAACATTTCCCGACCTGCCTATCAGGGACGGCAACAATGTAAGATATTTATATTATATCAGGGAAGATTGTCCTGAAGGCTACTATAACTCTTATATCTCTCCGGCAGTTCAGGCGAACGACAGCGTTCTGATTGTGAAAAACAGAGAGGTGCCCGGCGAGGGCGCGCTGCTTGTACAAAAAGTCTGGAAAAATGAACTCGGCGGCGTTATCACCGATACGGAAAATCTTCCGCAGGTTACGGTTAATATGAAAAGACATGTAACCAAAGTAACGCCTGAGTACTATACAGTTACATTGCAATGTACCGACAGCGACGGCAAAACAGTTGCTCTTGAGTCGATTCAGGTGAAACCCGGCGCGACATTAACCTACAATTTCAGAATCGGACTCAGGAATTCGTCCAATGCCAACAATGCTGTGCTTAAACTCGGCGATGAAACAATTACCTGCGCAACGCCGAATTCTTCAACTGTCAGAGTCGGAAACAGAACATATACCGTCTGGTGGAAACGGCCGGCTCAGAATCAGACTTTGAAGGTAGTCGAAAACACGACGCTTGCATATACAGTCAACTACAGATACAATGCAAATGTCGGCGAAGAGTACCTGCTGCAATGGTATGACGAAACGCCTACAAGCAGCGGCGGCAACAATGCCGGAACCGAGCATTACGACGAGCCTTTTAAAGTCGTAACTCTTAACAATAACAACAACTGGCATGAAATTGAAAACAACCTGCCGCTTACGGAAAATATTGACGGCTCAATATGTACCTACAAGTATTATATTGAGGAAACGAGTGTTCCGGGTTACACAATATCATACAGCGACAACAATACCGAAGGCGTTACGGGCGGCGCTGTCACAGTCACAAATAAAGCGATTGCCAAGATAGGGCCGCTTCCCGAAACGGGAGGCAGAGCAAGCCCCTTCAAGATGGAAATCATCGGCTTCGCGGCGGTGCTCTTCTCAATGGCGTTCTTCTTTATGCGTTATGCTGTTCCGGCACGCAAAAAACGCCGCCGGTTGTTCAAGCAAAATATTTAAACACAGTCAATCAATCACTTTAACTGTTTAACTTATATATAAAAAAGGAAGGTATTCAATTATGAAAAACAAATCGAGAATGATTCTTGCGGTTCTCCTTGCGTTAACATTGGCATTCTCCGTTACCATCTTTTCAACCGCAGCAGGCACAGGAACAATTACCATTAACAGAGGCAGTGAAACTGTTTCAATGAAGGGCCACACTTACAACGCATACAAGCTCTTTGACGTAACTTACGACGCAACAACTCAGAACTATTCATACACTCTTGTTGCTCCCTATGATACTTATTTTACAAACCTCAATCTTTCCGACGATCTCGGCGAGGATCTTGACGCAAAAGCTTATGCGTATGTTAAAGCCAAGGAAGGCGATGACGAAGCGCTTCAGGCATTCGCAGAGGATATTTTCCAGTCCGCGGGTTCTCCCGACGGCACAGTAACCGCTACCGCTGCCGATACCGCTGTTATTGAGCAGCTTGAACCCGGTTATTACCTTGTTTATGATGCCGGCAGCACCAATCCCGCCGACAATGCCGAGAGAGCAATCGCCAACATCGCTCTTACCACAGCAAACCCCAATCAGACCATAGTTCTTAAAGCGTCTGTTCCCACCATCGACAAGAAAATCACAGGTGTTGACGATGCCGCAACCAACGATGTTTCCACACAGGCCGCGAACGGCGACGCTGTCAGCGAGCAGATTAACCAGCACATCGGCTTCCAGATCGACTCCGTCGTTCCCGATCTTCTCGGTTATGATACATATACTTACAGCGTAAAAGATACTATGACCGAAGGTCTTACTCCCGATAATAACGTTAAAGTTACAATCAAAACTACCGAATTGGTTCCTGTTACCGATTATACAGTTGTCTATAACGGCCAGGAAACCACTGTCACAATTCCTTATGAAACCCTTAAGAGATTTGACGCGGATGATGCTATTGCCATCACATACTCAGCAATGGTAAACGAAAACGCTAAGGTTTATCCCTCCAAGGAAGGCAACCAGGCAGAGCTTACATACAGCACCAAGGTTCAGGATCAGACCACCAGCGAAACCACACCTCCCTCAACCGTATCCGTTTATCGCTTCTCCCTTGATATTGACAAGGTTAACGCAAGCGGTCAGGCTCTTGCAAACGCGGAATTCGTTCTTCAGGATAACGATAACGACAGCTATATCCCCGTTGTGCTTGACACCGCAACAGGCAAATATAAGGTAGATGTTGACGGTACCGCAGACGCAGCGCACGCGACCGTAAAATCCGATGCAAACGGTAAGATTATTATTGACGGCGTTTTAGAAGGCAATTACAAGCTTACCGAGACCAAGGCTCCCACCGGCTACAATCTTCTCAAGAATTCCGTTGTATTCAATGTTACGGCAACATATGACAACGGTGTATGCACATCCGTTTCCGGCAACACCGCCACAATCGTTAACAGAGCAGGCGGCCTTCTTCCCACAACCGGCGGCATAGGCACCTACATCTTCACAATCGGCGGCGCTCTCCTTATGATCGGTGCAGTTGCATATTACGTTTTAAAAAAAAGAAGAGCAATCGCTGAATAATTGAATTCCGGTGAATGATTGATATGTTTATCCCTGCCCGGTTTCCCGGGCAGGGAGCATGAACCGGGCACAGCCTCAAACCAAGTACGGAGTATCTATGAAAAAACATCTTTCCACAATAATAGTAATAGTTGTTTTTGTAATCGGTCTTGGCTTGATGCTGTACCCTGTTGTCAGCGACCTTCTCAATAAAGCGCATCAGTCTTACGCTATCAGTTCTTATGACAAGCAGGTCGCGAAAATGTCCAAGGAAGATTTCCACAGAATTCTTACCGACGCGCGGTCATATAATAAAACCGTAACGCAAAACGAGTTTCCGAGAGATGACCGCGACGTTAAGGGCAACGATGAATATCTCAAGGCCATAAACCCCTCGGGCAACGGTATGATAGGGTATCTCAAAATTGAGACCATCAATGTGAAAATGCCCATATACCACACAACCAAGGAATCGGTCCTTCAGATCGGTGTAGGGCATATCCCCACCACATCACTGCCCGTCGGCGGATTAAATACCCACGCTGTGCTCACAGGCCACAGAGGCCTGCCCAGCGCAAAGCTGTTTACCGACCTTGACAAGGTCAAACTCGGTGACAGATTTCAGATTATCGTGCTTGACGACACCCTCAATTACGAGGTTGTTCAGATAAAAACCGTTCTTCCGACCGACACGGCTGATTTGCAGATTGTGCCCGGAAAGGACTATGTGACGCTTGTTACATGCACGCCTTACGGAATCAATACGCACAGACTGCTTGTGCGCGGTGAGCGTGTGGAAACAATAGAAGAAAGCGCTGAAGTAACCTCCGAAGCGGTCAGGATTGATCCGCTGACAGTTGCTCCTGTTGTCCTTGCGCCTGTACTTCTGGCATGGATAATTCTTATGCTTACACGGCCGGTAAAGAAGAAAAAAACTAAAGATAATAAAGCAGAAAGAGGTGAATCCGAATGAAAAAAGCAATCCGCACGCTGACAGTGGCGCTGTGTTGCCTTATACTTATATTTACGACTGCCGCGCCTGCATTTGCCGCGGATTATAATCCCTATGCGAAAAACAGTTTAGAGATTATTTTTCAGGAGGATAAAAACACCCTGGTTCCCGGAGCCGATTTTCATATTTACAGAGTCGGAGCTGTTGGTGAGGACGGCAGCATTTACGCGATTGAACCTTACGGTTATTATCCCGTTCTTATCACAGAGGTTGACAATGTCAGCGGAAACTTAGGCGCGGCTCTCGCGCTCAAGGGATTTGTGCTGGCGGAGAATATCGCTCCCGATGCTTCGGCGAGGACCGACAGCGAGGGCAGATGCAAGTTTTATGACCTTGATTCGGGCATTTATCTTGTTTATTCCGATCCCTGCGAGTTTAATGGTAAAATAATCACATCAAAGGCTATTCTTATCCGCCTGCCGGCAAAAACCGTCGAGGGCGAATGGACAAACGATGTTCAGATAATCCCGAAAGCCGATGCCAGGGAAAAAACCGGCGTCAGCATTGAACGCAGAGTTCTGAAAATCTGGGAAAACGAAGATAAACTTCATATAGTAAGACCGCCTTTTGTGAAGGTGCTTCTTCTCAGAGACGGCGAGGTATATGACGAGGTGCGTCTGAGCGAACTCAACCGCTGGCGTCACACCTGGAGCAATCTCAATGAAACAAGCGACTGGACAGTTGTTGAGATTCCCGCTCCGTACGCCTACACCGTATCGGTGACACAGGCTGGCGAAACCTTTGTTGTAACAAACACAAAGAGGGATAAAAACACTCCGATTATCCCGATAGTGCCGATTATCCCGATTATTCCGATAATTCCGATTATCCCCATTATACCTTTTATCCCGATTGTTTTCATTCCGGGAATAACGCCCGAATTCCCCGATATTCCGGAAATTCCGGATATACCTTCGCTCCCGATTCAGCCGGTCGATCCCGTGCCCGAAATACCGCCGCAGACTCCCGATGACGGTCAGGCAACGGACAAGACCGATACAACTGATTCCGGAAAGCTTCCGCAGACAGGCCAGCTCTGGTGGCCTCTGCCTGTCACGCTTGCGGCAGGTATGATACTTCTGGTTTGCGGAATCAATCAGAAGCGCAAGGAGAGGGAAAATGAAGCATAAAGGCACAAAACTGATAATTGCAGGGACAGCACTTCTCGTGCTGTCCCTTGGGCTTTTCACTTATAATATCGTAACTGACTATCTCGCCGGGAAAGCGGCTGACTCAGCGGCGTCGGCGGTTTCGGATAAAACCGGGACCGTCAGGGAAACCAACGATGCCGGCGAAGCCATAATTCCCGATTACATGCTCAATCCCGAAATGGATATGCCATGTGTCACAATTGACGGAGTTGAATATATCGGCACCGTGACCCTGCCTTCAATCGGTCTGAAGCTTCCCGTCGCGGCTGAACTGACAATGCCGGTGCTGAAAAATTCACCCTGCCGTTACAGCGGCTCGGCTTATCTTGACAATATGGTTATAGCGGCGCATAATTACCGCTCATATTTCCGCGATCTTCAGAAGCTTTCATCGGGCGACGCCGTGATTTTCACGGACACCGACGGCAACGTTTTTGAATACACGGTCAGGGAAACGGAAATCCTTCAGCCGACGGAAATTGACAAAATGACTTCATACACAGAGGGTCTGACACTTTTCACCTGCACAGCGAGCGGCAGGGCGAGAGTGACCGTAAGATGCGAAAAAATCAAAGAGTTAGCAGAGTAAAACAAAAGGGCTGCCTTAATGGCAACCCTTTATTTTTTTAAATGCAGTCAGGCGGATATTATTCATCCTCCCCGAATTTTTTCTCTATGCTCATAAAAACATGGATGCCGCGGATTCCGATTTTGACCTCGTCCGCGATGTTGCCGACAATTGATTTTTCAAGCTCGTCCCAGGCGTCTGTCTTTTCTTTGGAGCCGTTTTCTTCAATTGACGTGCGGTAGTTTGAAAGTGACCAGACTCCGCCGAGAACCGAAGGATCGGGAAGACCCATCATCAGCACCGTGTTGGCAGGTACGGTCTGTACCGGATCGGGAGTGAAGAGATATCTCGTGAAAACATCACGGACTTTTCCCATAAAGCCCTTTGCCGATTCGTTTTTGCCCGAGGTTGAAAGAGCGAGAAATTCCTCTCTCTTGTCAATGTCAACGATTGTTTCGGTTTCAAGATTGACCGAGCAGGCTTTACCTTCGGCGCTGATTGTGAAATCCGCTTCGAAATCGCCGGCTATCGCAACCACCATACCGACCGCCTCCTCGCTCAGAAGACGAAGGCGCAACGCTTCCTTTTCGGTGAGATTCATATAGCGCGCGAAAGCGTCCGCCTCACGAAGCACCTCGTTAATACAGGTGTCTGAACTTGAAATCTTTATTGTTTTTGAAGTAGCCATACCGCTCCCCCTTTGACTGATTATATTGATATTATATATTTAATACTGCTGTTTTGTCAATATAAAAAACAAGTAAATCCGTTATCCCTCCCGACCGGAATGAACGGCAGGGGATGTTTCATTTAAGTCCGCTGTTTCGGGAACGGAAGCGAACATAGACCCATACTGCAATTTTATACATTTAAAGGGCAAATGAAAGTGAAAAATTATTAAAAACATACATTGTATGATTTTAACTTATATGGTAAACTGTCAGTAGTAAAAATCAGTATGGAGGTAATATTATGAAGAAACTTTTTGTGATTTTGTTTTCACTCATTATGATTTCGGGCGTAGCGGCCATGGTTGCCGGCGCTGACGGAGCGGATATCGTTCCGAAATCCGTTCCCGAATCAGCATCAGACACAGACACTGCCTCAGACGCGAACGCGGCATCGGCAACAGACGCCGACGCGGCATCGGCAACAGATGCAGACGCGGAAACAACAGCAACAGACGCGGACGCAGCATCGGCAACAGATGCAGACGCGGAAACAACAGCAACAGACGCGGACGCGACTACTCCCACAGACGCAGACGCGGAAACTCCCACAGAAGTTGAACCCGAAGCGACTCCGACAGACACTGAGCCCGAAGCGACTCCGACAGATACTGAGCCCGAAGCGACTCCGACAGACACTGAGCCCGAAGCGACTCCGACAGATACTGAGCCCGAAGCGACTCCGACAGATACTGAGCCCGAAGTGACACCCACAGACGTGACTACTTCCACAGATGCCGATGCGGAAACACCCACAGACGCAACGGAGACCGATACCAAGCCGGTTCATAATCATGAATTCAGAACAATAGCGGTTATCGGAGCTACCTGCACCGAAGAGGGTGAGGTAAAGCTTTACTGCAGCTGCGGAGAAAAGAGCTCCGAAAAGATTCCTCCTCTCGGCCACGACTATGTCTGGAAAAATAACGGCAACGGCACCGAAACACAGGTTTGCTCACGCTGCGGCGTAAAGGGCGAAACCAGACCCGTTGAGACAGAACCCGTCCACGAGCATTCATACAGCAGAGAAGTAACCAAAGCGGCTACATGCACCGCGCAGGGCGAAGTGAAGCTTACCTGCGAATGCGGCGACACAAAGACACAGTCTATCCCCGCGCTCGGTCACAATTATGTAAACTATGTCTATAATAATGACGCCACAATCGATGCCGACGGTACCGAAACCGGAACCTGCAGCAGATGCGGCGCGAAGCACACAAGGGTAAAGGCGGGCACAAAGCTGGAACCCGATACCGCTCTCGAAGACGCGAAGGCGGCGGCAAAGAAAGCAATAGACGACGCCTGCCCCAAAGGAGTATCCGATGAGGTGCTTAAAATAGCGGAAGAAGCGAAGAATAAAATCGACAAGGCGGATTCCGTCAAGAAGGTTGACGAAGAAAAGAATAACGGTCTTACGCTGATTCAGGAGCAGAGAGACGAGGACTGCCATTACTGCGGACTCGACCACTCAGGCTTCCCCGGAGTATTCGTAAAGGTATTCCATGCAATCCTTAACTTCTTCAGAAACCTGTTCAGAAGATAAATAAAACAGAATATTACCCGTTATATGCTTTGTCAACGCGCTTTGCGTCGGCAAAGCATATTTTTATTCAGGGGAGGATGCATTTTTTAAGCCGCAGGGATATGCGGGCATAAACTTAATGTAAAATGCACAATGCATAATGCTTAATGCATAATCGCGGGTCGCTTCGCTCCGGATTATATTTCAACGGTTCAGGGAACAGATTTCCGATTAAACACTTAACGGATTCAGGACATCGGTAAGCCGTTTTTATGTATCGCCACACCGGACACCTGCGTTATCATACGTTAATCAACATAAGGATGTCCGTGAGGACCGTAGGGGCGATTATCAATCGCCAGCAAAAACAAAACCGTAACGGCGATTATCAATCTCCCGACGGAGATACCGAAATTATAACGGGCGAATAATATTCGCCCCTACTCGGGGGTCCAAAAATAATTCATTACAAAAACCGTGCGGCCGCTGCGGATTAATTTACAAATTTACTATTGTATGTACCGTATTTGTATGATAAAATATATAAGTAATTAAATTTTGAAATCTGTTCGGAGGTAAGACTATGAAAAATTTCAAAAGAGTTTTATCGCTTTTACTCTCGCTGATGCTCGTGCTCGGCGCGGTTGCCGTCGGCGGAATGAGCGTGTCGGCCGATAACATTCTGCCCGAAGTGGATGTAACTTATACTTCGGAAAATGACTGGGTAGGTACGCTTATTATTGACGAAAACAAAGTAATCAAACTGTCCGGCATAACTCATGATAACACAGGTACCGAGTACGCTTCGCCGATAAAAATCTGCAACAATTCCGTAGTAGGTATCGTTCTTGAGGGAAATAATGTACTTACCGGAAATCGGGATAGAGTTTCCGCGGGTATTCAGGTTGAAGCGGGCAGCACTGTGAATATCTATGCCGAGGACGGCGCGTCGCTTACCGTTACCGGCGGCAAAAACAGCGCCGGAATAGGCGGTATCGGTTATGATGATGTCAGCGTAACCAATCTCCCTGCAGGCAATATTAATATTTACGGCGGCAGAATAATTGCGACAGGCGGCAGCAGAGGCGCCGGCATAGGAAGCGGTTTCCACTCCTCCGCTTCGAATATAAATATAAAGGGCGGCGATATTACCGCTTGCGGCAATGGGTGCGGCGCAGGTATCGGTACCGGCTACGCTTCATCCGGCGGAGCCAGTATAGGTGCCGGGATAGGTTTTTATAACGGCGGCAATATCACCATAAGCGGCGGCAGAGTCCGCGCAGCGGGCTGCCCGATAGATTTTGATGCTTTTGATGTCTTTGACAGCGAAACATATTACACCGGAAATTATGATAATACATTTGCCGCCGGTATTGGCGGCGGTTACGGCGCGTCGTCGGGCAATATCATCATAGAAGGCGGTGCGGATGTTACCGCTTTCGGCTCCTGCGGCGCAGCCGGTATAGGAACCGGCAGAGGAACATCAAAATCCCAAAATTTCGACTCTGAAAATTTTGACTGCAGCGTTATAATCAGAGACAACGCAAATGTGGTCGCCGCCGCGGGCGCGGACCACAGAGAATCTGTTATAGGCAGTGACGGAGGTGCAGCGATAGGTCTCGGCAGAGGCTGCACTTTGGAGGGCGCACCCAAAGGTTCTGTTGTAATTGAGGGCAACGCTCAGGTTACCGCGGTTGCTGAGGACCACGCCGCCGCAATCGGCGGCAGCTCGGTTGTCGGCAAATATACTGTCGGTTCGGAAGGATATGTTAACAGGCCGGTGTCCGCCGAACTCAAAACACTTAGCATCGGCAGCAATTGCACGGTAATCGGTGTTACCGACGGCTATCGCAATCCTTTCACGCCTGCTGATGATCTGACCGGCATTATCAGATTAAATGTGACGGAGGAATTCAAAGAGAATTATCACGATGTGTTGGCCGATGAATCGAGTCTGATTGTTTTCAAAGGTTATGACAGAGATACTACGGATGAAGCTGTTTCGCCCGGGTTCAGTTTGAAAAAGGAATCTGTTAAGGAGACTGTTGAACTTACATTTCCGAAATCCTCCGGCATTGTGTATTTCAGCAGCGGCGAATACTGCCTCGGCAATGATATCGAAGAAAGGCCCACCGATTTTGTCATAGACCCGCAAGGTATTAATAATTATGACCTTTCCTGCCTTTGCAATACAGCGACATTTGTTCTATCCGAGGATGATGTAATCCCGGTTGACTATCCCTTAGGCGCCGAAACTCTGACAGAGCCCGAGGTACCGCAGAAGGATTATTATACCTCCGCCTGGGAAGAATATGAATTAGACGGTAATATAACGGTAAATGCCGTTTATACACCGATTGAATATGACGCCGTATTCAAGGCAGACGGAAAAGAAGCGGGCACTGTTACATACACCGTTGAGACCGCCAGCATTACGGATGCAGAGCCCGAAGTTCCGGTTAAGGAAAACTACACCGGCAAGTGGGAGGATTACACACTCACTCCGGGCGGAATAACAGTTGAAGCGATATACACGGCAATCGAATACAAAGCCGCCTTCGTTGACGAAAACGGCGAAACGGTTAAGGAAATTCCCTATACCGTTGAAACCGCCAGCATTACAGACGCAGAGCCCGCCGTGCCCGAAATACGGGGCTATGAAGGCAAGTGGGAAAACTACAAGCTCGAAGCCGGCGGAATCACGGTCTATCCGGAATATACTTTAATTGAATACACAGCAAAATTTGTTGACGAAAACGGCGAAACGGTTGAAGAAATTCCCTATTCGGTTATAACCCCCGGCATTACGGATGCAGAGCCCGAAGTGCCCTTCAAAGAGGGCAACACGGGCGAATGGGAGGATTATACTCTCGATATCGGCGGAATCACAGTTAAACCCGTTTACACCGCGAATGAATACACCATTACTTACGTTGTTGACGGCAACGAAACAGAGGTAACATACAAGTACGGCGAGTCAGTCGAAAAACCCGCCGACCCGGTCAAAGACGGATATGATTTCATCGGCTGGGACGCTGAAATCCCCGACACAATGCCTGCCGAAAATCTGACAGTCACAGCTTTGTTTGAGGCGATTCCCGAACACGAAGAGCCGACACCGACAGAGCCGACACCGACAGAACCCACTCCTACGGAACCGACTCCGACAGAGCCGACTCCCACAGAGCCCACTCCGACAGAGCCGACTTCCACGGATACCGAACCCGCCCACGAGCACGACTACAAGGGCGAGGTCACAACGAAGCCGACCTGCACAGAAGACGGAATAATGACCTACACCTGCGAGTGCGGTGAAACCTACACTCAGGCGATTGCCAAGACCGGACACAAGCCCGGCGAGTGGACAGTCGTAACTCCCGCCACAACAGAAGCGGCAGGCAAAGAGGTTAAAAAATGCACGGTCTGCGGAGAAACAATCGCAGAGCGTGAAATCGCGAAGCTTGCTCCCGATACAGCGGACGCGGAATTAGTCGGCGTCAATCTCGAAAAGACAAACGCTTTCGGAATCGCTAACGCTTTCGG
>JAFWRV010000125.1 GCA_017519685.1 Clostridia bacterium | reverse complement strand
TTTGATGTATGGAGCCGCCGCTTCGCCGTAATAATGCCTGATAAAATCCATCATGTGATATTCAACATCGCAGTGAACGTCCCACTGGATTTTATGAAGCAGATAATTTCTCAATTCATTGAATGCGGCTTCGTGACCGTCTCCGCAATTATATATGTAACCGGTAATACCGAGGTCATACATATATTCCATTGTCGGCTGCATTGTTTCAAAGTCGGAAAAGAACTGCGCGCAGTTAAGAAAATTGATTGTGTAATCATAAATATACGTCGTGTCCGCAATTTTAACCCAGTTTGCGAAATCCTCCGCTGTCTTCGGTTCGCTTTCACCGAAAAGATTCAGAAATGAATCATCGCCGTCAACCGCGCCGCATTCTGTAAGCGGATGACTCCTGCAGGCGTTATGCAGACCGCAGAGAACCGGAGCGACATTATCCCTGCACTGCAGTGATAAGTCGGATGGGGGAGAGTCTGTTTCGCCGTAGGCGTAGAATGTGAAAGTAAAATCGGGAAATTCATCGTCAAGCGCGTCCGCGAAAGCGTTTGTAAAAATAATCGTAGCCGCGCTGACGCTGCCGTATTTTTCATAAATTTTTTCGCAGTTTTCACATCTGCAGTAATTGGTATTATCTTTCTGACCTATATGTATATAATTTGATTTTCTCGGGCAGGCTATGATTTCTTTTCTCGCGTTTTCAATCGCGATTTCAAGAACTTCGGGATTTGAAAGACAAACGTGATCTGTCGATCTCGCACCGTCCGGCTGCTTCGCGAAGTATTCGGGATGTTTGTCAAACAACATATCGGGTACAAGTTTATCGAGAGTAACATCCCAGAGCACATAAGTAAGCGCTCCGCCGTATTCGTCCATATCGTTCCAGAATGAAACATTCATTTTGGTTCTCGCTCTGTACGCGTCGTTTGTGCCGGGGCAGTCGTTCCTTCTGATTGAAAACGACGGTCTGACAACTCTGTCGATATTTCCGTCAATAATAACTGTCTTGTTTTCGGGGATAACTTCAAGCTCCGGTGTAAACCATCTTACTCCGAGGTATTCCTCAAGAAATGTATAAACTCCGTAAAGAGTGCCTCTGCTTCCGGCGCTCCCGATAATCAGCTGTTTGCCGTTTGAAAAAATTCGGAATCCTTCGTCACCGGTCTGCGATTCATCAACAGGAGCTGTTTTTTTGATAATATCATTGTTGCCGAGAATAATCGCTTTATCGCCACTGTTATATTCGCTTTCTCTTATGCGCGGTAATCTGACACCGCTTATTTTTTCAATATAGTCTGTCAGTTCTTTGACCGCGGTTTCCGTGCATATATCTGTTTCGTCGGCGGTTACGATTTTAAAGTCCGATTTGCCGTTTTCAATCAGAATCATTTCAGTTGATATAGACGGAGCAGTATATTTGTTTCCGCCGTAAGAAATATCAGTATTGACAGGTGTTATTCCTATGACACAGAGAATTATTTCAAATAACGAAATGACTGCTTTAACATAATTCATGTCTGTTCTCCAATCATACAACAACTTTATATCTCATAATAATCAATAAAGTGTAAATAATAATCATAGAGGAAAGAATAATAATCTGTTTGACTTTATGGGCTGTGAGCAATCCGATAAATTCACGCACTGCGGCGTTTGGCCAGAAATACCATTTTGTGGGAGCACCGACACCTACCGCTCTCATTTTCATTCTTCTCGCGCTGAGTCCGCTTCTGAAAACATGGTAATTCGTGGTTGAAAAAGCGATTTTTCCTTCGGGATTGATTTTTCCGATAATCTCTTTAGAAAATTTCATGTTTTCAAGTGTGTCTGTCGATTTGTTTTCTTCAACGATTTTTTCTTCGCTTATTCCGTGCTCAGTCAGATAATTCTTCATTGAGGCGCTTTCCGGGATTATTTCATCCTGCCCCTGACCGCCGGATGTTATAAAAATCAATTCTTTACCGCTTTTTTCTTTTTGCATTTGTGAGAATTCAATCGCTTTGTCAATCCTGCCTTTGAGCAGGGGAGTCGGTGTGCCGTCTTTCTTAAGACCGCAACCGAGAATAATCATAAAATCTTTATCGGGTTCCGGAGTGTATCGCGCCACAATCGCGCCGGAAACAATTACTCCGAAAAGCATACACTCAAAATACAGATATATGGAAGCAAGAAGGTTTGAAATCAGTTCATGAATCATAACCTCGTTTTCGCTGCCGGAATAATAGTAGTTAAAGCGGAAAATAACGGCAATACCGGACAGTATCATTACCGAAAGAATAATTCCGAGCGCGTTTACAAAGCTTTTACCTTCATGCCTTATAAGACTGATATTTGAGATGAACAGCGATACCGAGAAAAGCAAGAGAAAAGGTGATGAAAAGAATATATAATTTATCTGGGAACCGGCAAGTGTATAAACAATATGTAAAGAATTGAAAGAATCGGGTCCTGTTGCAATTCTGAAAATCAGAATAATATGATTGATTATAATTGAAATAATAAATATAGCAAATCCGATATAAAAAATAGTGTTATACGAATACGGATTGTACTGTATCTGCTTTATGAAAGCGCTTATCAGCATTACCGTTACTATTGCCAGATATAATACAAAGCAGATGTTTATTTCCGCCGAATTAATATTATAACCTTTAAAAAACATCAGCGCCAGGATGAATACCGCAACAAATGTCAGTACAGCTATATTATATACTTTCGGCTTTTTGTCTCTTGTGTCAAATTTAATCATAATATCATTCCCGTTTATTTTATGTTTTTATGATAACATACAGGCAATGGATTATACAAGTTTAAAATGAAAAATTATTATTATTATTCTCACATAAAATAATAATCCCGGTACACATCAATGTACCGGGAAAGTTTTTAATTTATTCGCAGACATAACCTTTATTACGGATTATATCAACAATGCTGTCGGTATATTTGCGGCAGAGTTCTTCGCTGCTTGCTTCAGCCATAACCCTGATTACGGGCTCTGTTCCGGATTCGCGGACCAGAATTCTTCCGTTTTCTCCGAGCTCTTTTTCAGCGGTTTCGATAGCTTTGATAACATCGGCGTCATTTCTTGCCTGAGGCTTATCTTTAACCCTTACATTGACGAGGACCTGGGGATATACTTTGAAGCCGTCAGCGAGTTTGCTCGCCGGAAGTTTGGTTTTCATCATAACTTCCATAACCTTGAGACTTGTCAGTATTCCGTCGCCTGTTGTGGCGTATTTTGAGAAAATAATATGTCCCGATTGCTCGCCGCCGAGTGTATTGTTATGAGCCGCCATATGTTCATAAACATATTTGTCACCGACTGCAGTTTTAACATAATCAATACCGATTTCATCAAACGCCTTGTAAAGACCGAAGTTTGACATGATTGTTGTGACAACGGTGTTATTGATAAGAGAGCCTCTGTCTTTCATATATTTACCGCAGATATAAAGAATATGGTCTCCGTCAAGAACATTTCCGTTTTCATCAACGCACATGCATCTGTCCGCGTCTCCGTCGTAAGCGAAACCTATATCAAGACCTTTTTCAACAACGAATTTCTGAAGGCCTTCAATATGAGTTGAACCGGCATTGTCATTAATATTGAAACCGTCGGGCTCGGCATTGATAATATAAGTCTTTGCTCCGAGGGCTTCAAATACCGATTTCGCCATATTCCATGTGCTTCCGTTGGAGCAGTCAATTCCGACCTTTTTGCCTTTGAATGAATATAATCCGAGCGATATGAGATAACCGAGATATCTGTTTCTGCCGGCAACATAGTCAACAGTTCTTCCTATTTTTTCTTTTTTTGCGAAAGGAAGCTCTTTCCATTCCTTGCCGAAAAGATTCAATTTGCCGTCAAGATGGTCTTCAATCAGAGCGATTGTTTCTTCGTCCATCTTAATTCCGCTGCTGTTAAGAAGCTTGATGCCATTATCATAATAAGGATTGTGACTTGCCGAAATCATTATGCCGCAATCAAACTCGTCGGTTTTTGTAACATACGCAACCGAAGGGGTTGTGGTTACGTGCAGAAGATAGGCGTCGGCTCCGGATGCGGTGATTCCCGCAACAAGAGCATACTCAAACATATAGCTTGATCTTCTTGTGTCTTTACCGATGACAATTCTTGCCGGTTCATTTTTATCTTCTTTGAGTTCTCCGTAATACCAGCCGAGAAAACGGCCTGTTTTGTAAGCGTGGTCAGCGGTAAGGACTTCATTCGCTTCGCCTCTGAAACCGTCTGTTCCGAAATATCTTCCCATAATTACTCCTTTTCAATTATGATATTGCCTGTTTTGAGAATGCTGTCGGGAGGAACAACCCCTCTGACACATGACAGCGGATAAATGTTTGAATGAGGGCAGATTACAGTTCCCGGATTCAAAACGCTGTTGCAACCGACTTCAACATACTCGCCGAGAATCGCGCCGAATTTTTTAAGCCCTGTTTCGATTTTTTCTCCGTTATATTTAACGGTTACAAGCGTTTTATCTGATTTGACATTGGATGTAACGGCGCCTGCTCCCATATGAGATCTGTGACCGAGAATGCTGTCGCCGACATAGTTGTAATGCGGCACCTGTACATTATCACAGATTATGACATTTTTAAGTTCAGTGCTGTTACCTATAACACAGTTTTTTCCGACTAAAGCGCTTCCTCTGATGAACGCGCACTGTCTGACCTCCGTTCCTTCGTCAATAATACACGGACCGGTAATTGAAGCGGTGGGGGCTATCATTACGGTCTTGTGAACCCATACATCCTGACTGATTTCACGGAATTCTTCTTTATTAAGTGATTCAGCTTTTTTTAAAATGTAATTTTTGATGCCGCCGAGAGCAAGCCACGGATATTCAAATGTAAATATATATTCATCGGCTATGCTGTGCCCCGGGGTGAAAAGAGATTTTG
>JAFWRV010000124.1 GCA_017519685.1 Clostridia bacterium | reverse complement strand
GGTGGATGCTGATCCCATTGTCCGGAAACAGACCCGTTCCGACACAGTTCGGAACATTCAGCGAGGCGTAGGCGTTATCCGCCACCTCTTTGATTGAGCCGTGGAGAGTGTTTCTGTCGCCGAAAGAATGAATACGGCCGAGCACAAAATCGTGCCCCTGAAATTCATTGTGCTCGCTGTGCTTTGTGCCGTCAATATCAAGTATCAGAAGTCTTCCGGCAGGCACAGCGGAAACTATCTGGTCACGGAGCGACCAGCTCTGCATTACCCAGACGGAATCCGGGTCAAACTCTTTGTAAAGAGTGTCGATTGCCCTGCCGACCTTATAAAGATAATCCTTGCTCTTGAGCGGGGGCTTGTTCTCATGAAACGGGTCGCAGGCATAGTAATGATAAGCTCCGAACAGTTCCTTCTGCGTTTCGAGAAGGATGTTTCCGAATTTTCTGAACGAAGTGTCGGTCGGGTCAAGCTGATAGGTTACGGGGAAATTGCACCAGGATGAATTAATCGTCATTCTGGTGCCCGCGAAATCGGGCGCCTTGCGGAGGTTTCCGGGAACAACGCCCGAAAAGCCCTGCTGAATCGGAGTCATTCCGAGCTCAATTTCACGGTCGATTATTTTCTTTCCGAGTTCAACGCGGCTTCTTATATATTCTTCGTCGGTGAGGGTAAAATATCTGTCAATATTCGTCATCAGCTGCCAGGGCCAGAACGCCGGACCGCTGAGATATTCGAGCGCGCCTTTGACACTGTATTTCATTTTTCTGAGCGCGTAAAACCAGACCGCTTCCGAGCCTACTATGCTAAGCGGCATATTGATGCCGTTCATAGCCATAAAATCTATTTCTTTCTCCCATTTTTCCCATTTCCAGAACGCGGCGGAATAACCGAAGGTGCAGTAATTGAGATAAACTCTCTTTTCCTGAGGGATGACTTTTTCTTCTTTACCCTCAAAAAGAGGCGCCTGCGTAACATTGAGCTGTGTGTTTCCGCAATGGGAGAGATTGACTCTGCAGTATTTTTTAAGATAGGCGTAATAACCCATTGCCTGACTTATCTTGCAGTCGCCGGCAATGACGATTTTCCCGTCCTCACAGTATATTTCCCAGGTGTTTTTACCGTCTTTCTTTTCAATATCCCGCAGAATAAACGAATCCGCGACGGCGGGAGTATTTCTGAGAATCAGATTTTTCAAATCAATTCACCTCTTGAAAACGACTTCGGAAATGCGCATTGTTTTTTGATTATATCATTTTTCTCCGCTTTATTCAATACAAATCCGCTCCAAATTACAAATATATGAATTTTTATAACAATTTTGTTTTTTTACTTTACATAAATGACTTTTTATTATAAAATATCTTTAATTAAAGTGAAGGAGGCACGGCAAATGAAACCGGTATTCAAAAGAATTCTCCTGAAAATCAGCGGCGAAGTGCTTTCCGGAGAACAGGGGCACGGATTTGATTTTAATGTCATCACAAAAATCTGCGAGCAGATAAAGGCGCTCAACCGTATGGGCGTTGAAGTCGCAGTTGTTGTCGGCGGCGGCAACTTCTGGAGAGGACGCTCGGGAGGAAATATGGACCGCACGACTGCCGACCACATCGGCATGCTGGCAACGGTTATGAATTCGCTTGCCCTTTCGGATACACTTGAGCAGCTTGAAGTTCAGACCAGGGTTCAGACCGCGGTGGAGATGCGGTCGTTCGCGGAATTCTATATCCGCAACAGAGCAATCCGCCAGCTTGAAAGAGGCAGGGTCTGCATCTTCGGAGCCGGAACGGGAAACCCGTTTTTCTCAACAGACACCGGAGCCGCGCTCAGAGCGGCAGAGATAAAAGCGGATGTTATTCTCAAAGCGACCAATGTTGACGGCGTGTTTGACAAAGACCCCAACAAATATCCC
>JAFWRV010000123.1 GCA_017519685.1 Clostridia bacterium | reverse complement strand
ATCACGGTGAGAAAGAAGATAAGCTCTGTCCGTTACGGGAAGGTCAATTGTTTCCAGCACGGCTCCCCTCTCCCAATTGTCGGCGCAGTAGTGGCCGACATCGGTCTGAAGCCCTATTAAATCAAAGAGCTTCTTCGCTAAGAAATCAACCGTTTTTCTCAATTCTTTATATTCCGCATCGTAATCACGGCTCAGAATCTTAATTGCTTTTTCCGTGTTTGCGTGTTTTGCCTGCCGGTACGCTTCGTCAATCAGTTTCAGTTCAAAGCTCCGCCTGTCACGTATGACCTTGTCGCACACGGCTCTGAAATAAAGCTGAAGGAAACGCCAGTTCTCTTTAAGAATCCCGGTGTCATACAGTTTACTGAATCCGTTGAAAGTTTCGTCAATACCGTCATTTTCAGCCGGGTCGCCGTACCAGTTTTTCTCGAGCGCGAAAATCAGTGATGACAGTTTTTCGGTATCCGCGCCGAAAAAGAACAGGCGTGAATACTCCGCAACCGCGTCCGCGGGGTCGGTCGAGCCGTCATAATCAAGCGCTGACCAGACCGCCTTGTTGACATCGTCTGTTATGCCTTCGGAGTAACTGACCGATCCGATTACATAATCGCGGGTTTCACGATAAAGCCTTGTATATTCAAGCGGTCTCGGATTTGTGCATTCCCTGCTCAGCCCGGTACAAAGTGCAAAATGCCAGTCATTATCATAATAGTGAACGGGATACTCGCAGCGGACATTATGAGTGATATCGGGATAAAAACGCAGCGGATATTTACCGGGAAGTTTTTCCCTGAGCTCCTCAAGAGGAAGAGCGTGATTGGGGCCGTATATTATACCGTCTATTTCATCGGGAATCCGGTTCATTTCTTTGATAAACACATCCGCCCACCCGGGAATATTATGAGGCATCTGCGACGACGGCCACATCTGCGCTTCGGGATGAACCTCTTTAAGCGCCTTTGAAACGGCGATACATCTGTTTATAAATACATCCGCCGGCAGATTTCCGGGGTCGCCCCCGGGAATAAAGACATAATCAAGACGCTTCAGTTTCGCGTAAAGTTTTTTTCTGCGCGAGGCGGCGGACTCATCGGTTTCATTGTCGTAGTTCGGATGCCACAGCGATACATCTAAATCAAGATCGTCGGCAAGCTCAGATGCTCTGACAAGGAACTCCTCCTCGTCGTATTTCATAAGACGGTTACGTTTGGAAACTCCGCTCTGATAAGGAATATGCTCAACGGTATTCACGCCGAAAAACATAAGATCGAGATAATAACGGTAATAGTCGTCATAACTCCAGGCATCATAGGTGTTGGGCGTGGTTCTGTACCCGAGCTGGTGACCTCTTATTGATTTATCGGGGCTGTATCTGCCGCTTATATCACGGACAAGTTCAATAGCGTTTTCGGATTTTATGATGTTTCTGAGAAATTTACCGACGGCGAAAACAAAGCCGCGTATTCCTTCAGCGCTCAGAACTATACAGTCGCCGACAGTGATTATAAAACCATCCCTGCCGGCATCCTCAGCGTAAGACAGGATAATATCGGCGTTTCCGGCGCTATCCGTCATTGAGGCAAAGCTGTCAATTCTCGAATTGATTTCATTACAAAGAAGCTCCGCCGCGAATACAGGCACCGGAGCTTCCGAATATACGTTTAAAGAGTTAAACAGTTTCATATTATTTATGATAGAGCCGTTTGGTCTGATAAACCGGCTCGCAGGTGAGATTAATGCCGAGTTTTCTGAAAACATCAACATCAACCTGTGAAAGAATAACCGTTGAGTGCGCCTCGCATCCCTTCAGCTTGTCAATCGCTTCGAGCGCTTTCTTGGCTACGGGATTGGTGTTGGCGCTCATTGAAAGCGCGATAAGCGTTTCATCAAGATGAAGCAGAGGGCTTCTGTTTTTGAGAACATTGACCTTAAGCCGCTGAATCGGCTCTATTATCGAAGGAGCAATCATAAGAAGGTCTTCAGGCAGATTTGCCACTGCCTTTGCGGAATTGAGAAGCGCGGCGGATGACGCGCCGAGAAGCGATGAGGTTTTTCCCGTCAGAATTCTTCCGTCGGGAAGTTCAATCGCGACTGCGGGAAGCCCGCCGGTCATTTCACTGCGGTTGAGCGCGGCGGCAACAACTTTTCTGTCATCAACGGAAATGCCCGCCTGATTCATCAGGCTGACTATTTTTTCAACCGCGGTCTGCTTGCCTCTGCCCTGCTTAACGTCAACCATGGCGGCATAGTAGCGGCGGATTATTTCATCCTTAGACGCTTTTTTGCAGACCTCGTCATCGCAGATACCGTAGCCCGCCATATTGACACCCATATCTGTCGGCGACCTGTAAGGTGATGAGCCGTCAATCTTTTCAAATATGGCGTTGAGAACAGGGAACGCTTCAACGTCGCGGTTATAGTTTACAGTTGTCACACCGTACGCCTCAAGGTGATACGGGTCAATCATATTGACATCGTTAAGATCGGCTGTCGCCGCTTCATAGGCAAGATTTATGGGATGCTTGAGAGGAATATTCCATATCGGAAATGTTTCGTATTTCGCGTATCCTGCTTTGATTGACCTTTTATTTTCGTGATAAAGCTGTGAAAGACAGGTCGCGAGTTTTCCGCTTCCGGGACCCGGGGCGGTAACGATAATCAGCCTGCGTGACGTTTCGATATAGTCGTTTTTGCCGAAACCGTCATCACTGACAATCAGAGAGACATTATAGGGATACCCTTCAATCGGGTAGTGAACAAACACCTTGACGCCGAGCGCCTCAAGCTTTGATTTGAAGGCAACGGCGGACGGCTGGTTGGCAAACTGGGTCAGGACCACGCTGCCGACATAAAGCCCCGCTCCGGTATAAGCGTCAATAAGGCGGAGAACATCGGCGTCATAGGAAATTCCGAGGTCCCTTCTGATTTTATTGCTTTCTATATCCGACGCATTGATGACAATGACAACCTCAACATCATCGGCTAACTGCTTGAGCATCTGGAGTTTGGTATCAGGCTCAAATCCGGGAAGCACTCTTGAAGCGTGATAATCGTCAAAAAGTTTGCCGCCGAGTTCAAGATAAAGCTTTCCGCCGAACTCTCCTATCCGCTTCATAATCATTTCCGACTGTTTTTTCAGATACAAATCGTTATCAAAACCGCGTTTATTCATTCCGACATCCACCTTAAACACAAAAAATTCGGACTTATTATATAACTATTTATATATTAATTCAAGTATTTATATCAATATTTTCGATATTTTTAGATTTTTTCTTGATAACTGCACTATATATGGTATAATCACAGTAAAGGAGTGGTGTTATGAAACTGAGAAACCCGGACAGATACGTACTTT
>JAFWRV010000122.1 GCA_017519685.1 Clostridia bacterium | reverse complement strand
GCAACCCCGACTTTGTCTGGTGCCACAGCGACCCTTCGGAAAGGAACGGTCTTGCCGACTGCGATAAAGCAAGGGCTCTTGCGGAAAAATTCAAGGAACTCGGCTGCAATTTCATTGTCAACTTCGAGTTTCAGAATTTTGCGCCGGAAACATATTCTGCAAACGGATATGACTGGTCAAACGCTCCCGACGGCACACACCGTCTGAGACTGTATGAGGACTATGTGAAAGCGTTCTGCTCCTGCGGAAATCTGATCGGAATCGCCTACGATGAATTTGAGCATGTCATCATCAACAGAAATATCTCCCTGTGGCTTGGCTCAAAAGGAAAGATTAACAAGCCGGCATTCAGGCAGGCCGACACAAGGGACGCGCTCGTTCAGGGAAAAGAGCTTGAAAACGACCTGAAGGAATACGCGGGAAAAATAAAGGAATGGGGAAGCCCCTCATTTTCGGGAGAACATGTTTTTCCCGTTCTCTATCATCTTTTCGCAAGATGCGGAATAATACCCAATTTCAAATCCCAGAAAGAAAGCGTTTCAAACATACAGTTTGCCATTGCCGCGGGCGCGGCGCTTCAGTACGGCACCCCGATTTATAACTGCGTTGATATGTGGCACAAGCTGACATATCCCGGTCACAGCGCGGAGGAAATGTACAACAATCTGAAATTCGCTTATTATGCCGGAGTCAACAGGGTTTACGTGGAAGCGGAATCCGCTCTTGTCAATAAAGAAAAGAACGCGCTCAACGACGCCGGGCTGAGGTATGAAAAATTCTGCAAAGAATACAAGGGTAAAGAAAGAAACTACGATGTTTCGGATTACCGGCCCGAAATCGGAATCATCAGATATGACGACAGTTACTGGGGACAAAATCTGATATGGGCAAGAGGACTTTTCGGCAATAAAAAGATACACCCCGACAGCAGAAGCAGGGAATGGCTGAAAATACTGCACACGGTAACACGCGGCGATTGCTATATAAAAGGACCGACATGGAACAGAATCGAGCCGCATTCACTGACTCCGCACCGTTCGTTTATCACGATGAACTCACTTGCCGTTTTTGACGACAATGTAACAAAAGAAACTCTGTCATCGCTTAAACTCTGCTTTCTCACCGGACTGCGTATCAGCGACGAAACACTTGACGCGGTTGCCTCACTGGTCAGAGAAAACGGACTTGTCGCGGTATGCCCGGAAAGATTCGCCCCGGCTGAAATCAAGAGCAAAATTCACGGCTCATACTGCGAAATCAAAGACGGTAAGGGATGCTGGATTGTTACCGGAAAATTCACCTCGTCAAAACTCGCAAAAAGGATTGAGCCGTTTCTCGGAAACAGGAATGAAATCCGTCTTACTTTCGCTGATAACCGTGAAATCCGCTTGAAGATTGACGAAAAAGGCGAAAAAATAGATGTTATTTAATTGAGTTTTTTTGATTTTTTCTTATTAATACCATCAATTATTTATCTGAAAAAGCAATAAAACGGCGTTTTTTCACATTTTTTTAACAAAAAAACGCCGTTTTTTGAAAATAATGCTTGATTTTTTATGATTTATATAATAGAATAAGATGAATACAATATAATGTATTTTTATGCGTACACAAATACAACTTATAGACAAGAGGTGATATGACACTCCGACAAAACATCTTTGTTACAGATTTCGCTTAAGTGATAACACTCCGATTCCGGCGATTACAATTTATCTGGAAAATAATTTGTAATGTTTGCTCACATCCGGATTAGCTCTCCGGAAAAAGTTTTTTTCTGATATCGATATCTGAAAGAACCCCTATACCAGGATTTACCGAAGGGAAATGATTACCATGAAAAAAGTTATTGCAGTACTGTTAGCAATGATACTTGCTTTTTCATTTTCCGCGTTAGCTTTTGCAGATGAAACCACAACCACGGCACCTGATTACACGTGCCCGATTTGCGGTCACAAATGCCAGAGTGAGACGGAAATGAACGACTGTATAAACAGTCACAGGGATGCGAAAGGTTATCTCATTTGCCCGACTTGCGGCAAAGAGTACCTCAACATTCAAAACTATCTTGCATGTGAAAACAGTCACATCGTTTTGGCTGAATATACATGCGCCACATGCGGCGCGGTATTCACAGACCAGGAAGCTTACAATGACCATCTCGCAACACACTACAACAACGTTAACTACCATTGGACAGAATATGTCGGACTGACACTTCCCCAGTTGCTTGATCAGTTTATGGGCTATATCCAGGCAAGCGGCGTTGAGCAGCTCCTGATAGACATAGCTTATCAGCTCTATGAAGCGATTATGTCCTACATCCAGGGCACCGGTACAACCGCTGAGGTTGCAGGTGCTACCGATAAGCTTGACAATGCTATTGCAAGCGTAAATATCGATCTTCCAATCCTCACCCAGATTAAAGAATTTATCAATGCCATCAAGCAGAAGATAAAGAACTTATACGCAGGCGAGGCAGAAACAGTAGTAGAAGTTACAGATGCAGAAGCTCCTGTAGATACCGGTTCCGCAACTGCCGGAATAGCAGCATTCGCTGTTATCGCGGCTGCGGCTGCAGCAGCCTATGTATGCTCCAAGAAAAAGGCATAATTATGAACAGAATTATGCCGGGAGCGTGATCACGCTATAAAACGGACGAGCGTTATCACTTAAGCAAAGTTTATAACAATAATGTTTGGAGTGCCATTATTGTCAATACATAAAAAAATTACCGATACCGTTTTTTACGGTATCGGTATTATTTTTCCCGGAAAACCCGGCTGTTTATTAATCTTCCTTGTTGTTGGGATCGTATTTTTCCTCGAAGAAGAACTTGAATTTCTCTGCCTCCGCCTTCTTCTTTTCTTCTTCCTTCTGCTTTTTCTTTTCTTCTTTTTGCTCGGCAATTTTTTCTTCCCTGGTCTTTGCCTTTTCCTTGACCTTGTCAATCTTGGTATTCTTCTTGGGCTTCTGCTCTATCTTCTTGCCGTTCTTATAAGCCGCCTGAACAACGCCGTTTTCCATATTCGCTTTTCTTTTCTTTCTTCTTGAGATTAAGGCGATAAGAACCAGAACAAGAACTACGGCTGCTCCGACGCCGATGCCGACGGTTTTAATAATCTTTCTGAGATCCTGATCGACGGTGATTGTGAATTCATGCTCGTCACCGACATTGTCGGAAGCGTCTCTGTATCCGCTTATCTTCAGTCTGACATTTGACGCCTCAAGAGAGTCAACTGATATCGCGACCGTATCGTCCGCCGTCTTGTTGATTTCGAGAATCTTCGGAGGAACGAAATCATCCGCCGCTGTGAATGAATAAATCATTTCGTCGAGACAGTTCTTTACCGGCTCGCTGTACATAACCGTTATAATGTTTCTTGTTTCATCGGAAACGGCGGATAAAATCTTCGGCTTTTCCTTATCGCCGCCCCAGTCGGGAACAACTATTTCTTTTGTTATCGAATTGCCGTCGCCCATATCAATGACAAGCTTCGCGTTTTTTGACGCCTTGATTTCTTTGGTCGCTGCAAAACTGATGCTGTAAGTGTCATTGCTGTTGAAAGACGCGAGCTGGGCGGAAGCGTTCTTGGCGTTGAAAGACTTAGTCGAGCCGCCCGATACTTTAATTATATCATTGAACGATTTTTTGACTTCGGGCTTTACCACATCGGGATAGAAGCCGTAAATCGGAACGGGTGACTGTTTGAGCGCGTCGATGGTTTTCTGTCTGTCACCCTTCTGCAGAGTTTCAACACCGTCGGAGAATATGACGGGAACACAGACCGCGGAATCGCTTTCCTTGGCGAGAGAGGCAAGCTGCCTCGCGGCGGTATAAAACGCGGTATCCTGACCTTTACAGTCAATAGCGTCTATCTTTTTCTTTGCCTGCTCGTAATTCTCAAGTCCGCTGAGAACTCTTATGACCTTTTCGGCAAAGGTGTAAAGCACAAGCGTATCGGAGTCGCGGAGCGTTTTATAAACCGACAGGACCGCGTTTTTCTGCGCCTTGAAGTGCGTTTCGGAAACGGAAATAGAGGTATCTATCATAATTATCCACTCAACAGATGAATCCTCTTTTTTGATTATTCCGGTCACAAGCTCTTCGCCGTTCAGAGTCGCCTTGATTTTTTCGGGATCGAGGTTGTCATAAAGACCCGGCTCGGCGCTGATTTTCGCTTCGATGTCAGGCAGGGACTCCACGTCAACACCTGTGATATCAAGCGCGTACACGCCTGTGGTGAAAGCCGAAAGCATTAAGATTAAACTCAAAAATAAAGCAAAAAATCTCTTCATTATCACTATGCCGGATGACTGAAACCGGCGCTCACTCCTTTACTGTTTTTGAGTATTATCCATAGTAACTTATTTATTATATCATATATTACAAAAAAAGCAAATATTTTCTTCAGTTAATCAACGGGCAAACAAACCGGCGTTTATTTCCGTTTCCCTGATAAGACCGGATTCGGATATCACGTCAACAAAAAGTTTGCTGTCCTTTAAAACGATAACCGCGTATCTTACGGGCGATGAGTTGTCGGAGCCGAGCAGCGCAACGGGTCTGCCTTCAGCGCCCGACGAGGCAAACGCCGACCCGGCGCGGTCGGGAAGCTCGTACTCGCCGTACTCGGAATAAACGCCCCATCCGCCGGCTACAAGTCCACGGTCCGCCTCGGTGTGGGAGTCGGTGAAACGGTTGATATCAAAATCGCTGATATTTGTAATTTCCGCTTTGCCGTTAAAAGGCGCATAGATAATGAAAACCTTGAGCGCTGTCTTATCCCCCTCATCCTTTTTGCAAAGGACAGCGTAATTATAACCCGACACAACCTGTGAGCCGAGGCAAAGGACAGGCTGAGGAGAATTTCCGCTCGCTGTTTCTGTGGCGGTCAGGAAAGCCGACCTGATGTTTTCGTTAAGCGGCGCGCCCGACGCTTCGCTGACCGACCAGACAAGTTCCAGTTTCGGCTGAGTCGTTTTAGGCGCGGTCGTTGTTATATCTTCTCCGTAAACCTCGGTATTCTGCGTTTCTTCGGCGGAAGATGTGCTCTCTGCCGTTGAGGAAACTCCGGTTGTTCCCGCATCTGCTGCTTTTGTTTCATGAGTTTCTTCCTTACCGCAAGAAGCCAGGGTCAAAACCGTAAGCACGGCGATTATTGCTGCAAATATTTTTTTCATCGTTTACTCCTTTTGAAAATTTACTGAATTACATTATATTAAATAAGCATATTTTTATCAAGAGTTTTTGCCGAATTTGGCTTAATTTATTTTAATATTATAGTTTTTATATTCTATAATGTTATTGACACAAATTAAAAACTATGGTATTTTTTTATACAGCGAAAACGCTTTTAAATGAGGATTATATTTAATAACAGAGGAGATTTAGAAATGTCTTTTAATGAACTCAAGCAATGGATTATCGGCTCGGTAACTGGTGTGCTTATCGTGCTTACGGCAGTACTTCCGGCACAGTTGTTTCTGATTATGAAGGGCAGCGTTACCGATACATTTCCTAAAGTTCCCGCCGATTTTGTTCCCGAAGTACGTGCAGTCGCGTTTACAGACTCACATAACAGAAATGACAATGTAGCGTTAGCGGTTGACACCGCTTATGAGCTTTTTGACAAAGATAAAACCTATCCCGGCGTTGACGCATTTTTCGGCCTCGGCGATTTTTCAAGCGTCGGCGGCGAGGGAGACTACGCGAATTACGCGAAAACTCTTGATGAGCACGTGCGTGACGACACGGTGCTGATTAACATTCACGGAAACCATGAGTTTAAAGATGCCAATTACAAAGAATATTTTGCGAAATATTTCAAGCACGACCCGGACACCGTAACCGAAATCAACGGTTTTTCCTTTGTCGCTTTTTCCGGCGAGCGCTCAACGACGGAATGGACATTTACTCCCAAAAGTCTGACCTGGCTTGACAAATCAATAACCGAAGCTCAGTCCAAAGCAAACGGCAAGCCCGTTTTTGTCTTCCAGCATCCTCACGCCTGGGGTACAGTTTACGGCAGCACATACTGGAGCGACCCTCAGCTGAATGTCATTTTTAACAAACACGCCGGTATAGTTGATTTCTCCGGACATTCGCATTTCCCGATGAACGACCCGAGATCGATTATACAGACTACATATACCGCTGTCGGCTGCGGAGCGATGGCGACGTTTGAGCTCGACAAGAACGGCATTCCCGGTCAGCATCCCGACGGTTACGACCGCGCGGCGCAGATCTGCATTATTGAAGCGGACAGCGACGGCAGTGTTCGTATCAGAGGTTATGATGTTCTTTCAAACACTTATTTCTGCGATTATTATATTGACGACGTAAATGATACCGGCTCTTACGCCTACACTTACAAAAACCTCAAAGCGCACGACAAAGCGCCTGTTTTTGACAAAAACACAACCGCAACCGCTTATAAAAATGACGGCGGTGAATGGGTATTATCCTTTACGGAAGCGAAAGCCGCCGATGGCTATATCGTTCATGATTATAAAGTGACAGTCACCGATGAAAAAGGCAAAACCGTTGTCTCCGACACATTCATTGACGACTATTATGTATTTGACGGTGACAACACGGCAGACTTCCGTATCGGTTCCGATACACTTGAAAGCGGCAAAACATACACTCTCAAGGCAGTCGCTCAAAGCGCATACCAGAAAAAATCCGATGCTTTGAAAATAGAATTCACAGCACAGTAAACAGGAGGAACCCCCATGGCAAAATATTTCCAGCCCGAAATTGAAACGGCTCCTTATGAAGAAATCCGCCGTATTCAGAATGAAAAAATCGTAAAGCAGGTAAAGCACGTTTACGAGCACGTCCCCTACTACCGCAAGCTCATGGAAGAAAAGGGCATCACACCCGATGACATCAAATCGGTTGATGATATCAAAAAGCTTCCCTTCCTTTCAAAGGCGGATTTAAGAGACGCTTATCCCTACGGTCTTCTCGCGACCGATCTCAAAAACTGCGTCAGGATTCACTCCACATCCGGCACAACAGGTAAAAGGGTTGTCGCGTTTTATACGCAGCACGATATAGATCTTTGGGAAGAATGCTGCGCCAGAGCAATAGTCGCGGCAGGCGGAACAGACGAAGACGTATGCCAGGTCTGCTACGGCTACGGTCTTTTCACGGGCGGTTCCGGACTCCACGGCGGTTCCCACAAAGTAGGCTGTCTTACCCTGCCGATGTCATCAGGCAACACGGAAAGACAGATTCAGTTCATGATGGACCTCGGCTCGACTATTCTCTGCTGCACTCCGTCTTACGCCGCGTATCTCGGCGAGGCGCTTGCGGAAAGAGGATACAAGCCCGAAGACAACAAGCTCAAGGCGGGCATCTTCGGCGCGGAGCCGTGGACAGAAGAAATGAGACAGAGTAT
>JAFWRV010000121.1 GCA_017519685.1 Clostridia bacterium | reverse complement strand
GGGGAGATTGCTTTCCCTGCATCCGCTTTCGGCTTTGATATAAGCGTTTTCTTCAAAGGTTGTGCCTGTTTCCTCGGCGTCGGTAAGCTCGATTCCGAGTTCCTCGGCAAGATGAATTTTAATGCCGAGAGGGGAGAGAATACGGCATAATTCATCCCTTTTTTTCATATTGTGAGTAGCGATAATATAATCCATAAATCAATCTTCTTCTTTTTCTTTTGCTTCAAACAGACTTTCGGCGAAATCCGCGGGATTGAACGGTCTCATATCGTCGATTCCCTCGCCTACGCCTATGAATTTAACCGGTACTTTGAGGTCGTTCTTTATAGCGAGCACGACTCCGCCTTTGGCTGTACCGTCGAGTTTGGTCAGGATTATGCCGGTAATCTCGGCGCACTCAAGGAATTCCTTTGCCTGATTGACCGCGTTCTGACCTGTTGTTGCGTCGAGAACAAGCAGAATCTCACGGTCCGCGTAGGGAAGCTGACGGTCCATAACACGGTAAATTTTGCCGAGTTCTTCCATGAGGTTCTTTTTGTTGTGAAGTCTGCCTGCAGTGTCGCAGATAATGATATCGGCGTTTCTTGCCTTGCCTGCTTCGATTGTGTCGTAAACGACTGCCGCGGGGTCGGCGCCTTCCTTGTGCTTGACTATATCGACACCGGCGCGCTCCGCCCAGATTTCAAGCTGGTCAATGGCCGCCGCCCTGAATGTGTCCGCCGCTCCGAGGATAACTTTCTTGCCCTCAGACTTAAACATCGCCGCAAGTTTTCCGATTGAGGTGGTCTTTCCGACTCCGTTTACTCCTATAACAAGGATGACCGACGGAACTGTAATCATATCAATCTCTTCTCCGCCGCAGAGAATATCGGAAACAATGTTTTTGATTTCTTTTTTGACATCGTCCGCGCGGTGAAGGTTTTTCTTGAAAACAACGTCTCTCAGACGTGAAACAATCTCCTCCGAGGTGTTGACGCCGACATCTGCCATAATCAGGATTTCCTCGAGTTCATCGTAAAAATCGTCGTCTATTTCGTTCTTTCCGTAAAGGGCTGAATTGATTGCGCCCGACATACTGTCGCGCGTCTTTTTGAGACCTTTGTTAAGTTTATTGAAAAATCCCATGGGTATTACTGCTCCTTGGCGTTTTTGATAATGTTTTCAACGTTTCTTCTCATTGCCGGGTCACGTTCAATCATCGGCTGAATCTTATTGAGAGCGTAATGAATCGTGGTTCTGTCGCGGCCGCTGAAGTATTCGCTGATTTCCTGCTGGGTGAGGTCCGCCGCTTCGCGAATCGCGTAAATCGCGACCTGCCTTGCTTTGACGGTTTTATTATCCTTTTTCTTGGAAACTATATCTGTCTGGGGAATGCCGAAAGTCCTGGCGGTTTCGGAAATTATCCTGTTGACAAGCTCATCGGTCGGGAGACCTTCGCTCGCGAGATCCTTGATGGCGTTCTGCGCCATGGCTATATTGATAGGTGTTCCCTCAAGATTGACAAGAGCGTGGATTTTCTTTACCGCGCCTTCAAGCTGACGGATGTTTGTCTTGACTTTTTCGGCAATGAATTCGGCAACCTCCTGCGGAAGCTCGATTTCGAGATTGTTTGCCTTGCGCTGGATTATTGCCATTCTCGTTTCAAAATCAGGCGGCTGGATATCCGCGATAAGACCCTGCTCAAAGCGGGTGCGCAGTCTTTCATCAAGAACCGGGATATCTTTGGGCGTCGAATCGGATATAAGAACAATCTGCTTCTTTTCCGCTTCAAGAGCGTTGAAGGTATGGAAAAATTCTTCCTGGGTTGAATTCTTGCCGGCGATGAACTGAATGTCGTCAACGAGGAGCACGTCGCAGTTGCGCAGCTTCTCGTGAATTGAATTCATATTGTTGCTGTTAATGCCGTGAACGATAAGATTTACAAGGTCCTCGCCCCTGGTAAAAATGACGTTCATATCGGGATTGTCGGCAAGTATTTCATTCCTGATAGCGCAGAGAAGATGAGTTTTGCCAAGACCCGATGAGCCGTAGATAAATAAGGGGTTGTAACCCTTACCGGGGTTCTCCGCGACCGCTTTCGCGGCGGTGTATGCGAAACGGTTGTCATTGCCGACGACAAATGTTTCAAAGGTGTTTTCCTCTGTTGTCGTGACCGGCTGTTCATCGGGAACGGCTGTTTCCTGTACCTGAACCGTCTGCTCAGGTTTTTCGGAGTCGTCAATAACTATATTCACATCGAATCCCAGCACGTTTCTGAATGCGTCGGACAGTTCTTTATAAAACTTTTTCTCGATGGTCGTCTTTCTGAATTCACTCGCGGATATACGGACAGTCGCCCCGTCAAAATCAATGATTTGCGAGGGTGAGAACCATATATTGAAGATGACATCGTTGAGACTTTGTCTGAGCTCGTTACAGACAAGAGTCCACATTTCGTTTAAAGATTCCAAAACTTACTACACTCCTTTATTACCGCCGCCTCGCGGCGGATTACCCCATAACAAGAGGATATTAATCCAGTTTATAAATATTCACACTAAGCTTATCACAAATCCATTCTTTTTTCAAGTCCGATAAAAAGATTTTTTCTCCCTATGAAGAAAAAGGTTGACTTTTATAGTTTATTTGTTATATAATGAACACTCCAATGGCAAAAATTTTGCCCAAAGTCGGATATTAAACTTCCGGTATGGGGGTAGACATACCCGGAGGATTAATCCATAATACTCACAGTGAACGGAGGTACGCAAAATGAAAAGAACTTATCAGCCCAAAAAACGCCATCGCAAGATGGAGCACGGTTTCCGCAAGAGAATGTCTGACAGAAACGGCCGCAAGGTTCTCGCCCGCCGCAGAGCAAAGGGCAGAAAGCAGCTCAGTTATTAATTTTCCGTTATGCAAAAAACTGTATCTTTAAAGCAGAACAGCGAGTTCCACAGAGTGTATTATAAGGGTAAATCCCGCGTGTGCCCTGTGCTTGTGACCTATGCTATGAAGAGCAGAGGTCACGGTTGCCGCATCGGTATCACCACTTCCAAAAAAATAGGAAGCGCGGTTGAAAGAAACAGATGCCGCAGAATAATCAGGGCGGCTTATGCCTCCCTGGCACCCGATACCGCAGGCGATTGGGATATAGTATTTATTGCACGACACAGAACAAAGCACGTAAAAACTCCCGAGGTGGAAAGCGCGATGCGCAGACACCTCACCGAATTGGGAGTTATACGCAGTATCTGAACGGGGAGGAAACAGAATGAAGAAATTTCTTCTTTCGGGAATCCGGTTTTATCAGAAACACATCTCCCCGCATTTTCCGCCAATGTGCAGGTATTACCCGACCTGTTCGCACTATGCCGTTGAAGCAATTGAAGTACACGGGCCTCTAAAAGGCACTCTTCTTGCAATCAGGCGGCTTATGAGATGCAATATTCTCTTCCCGGGCGGTTACGATCCGGTACCGCCAAAGAAACAGAAACACCCGGAGGAAAAATAATGTACGAAGTTTTAGGCAAGCCGTTTGGCTGGCTGCTGTTCGGTTTATTCAGACTCGGATCACCAACTACGCTTTGCTGATTGTCATAATTACTCTCGTTGTCAGACTGATAATGATTCCTTCATCAATCAATCAGCAGAAGGGTATGGCAAAGTCACAGCGTATGCAGGCGAAGGTCCGCAAGATTCAGGAAAAATACGCGGGCGACCAGAGAAAGATTCAGGAAGAAACACAGGCGCTTTATCAGAGGGAAGGATTCAATCCCATGAACGCGGGATGCGCTCCCATGGCCATCCAGTTTATCCTGCTTTTCGGTCTTATAGGCGTTATTTATTATCCTCTTTCAAACTTTCTCCACATTGACGCTACGGTAATACAGAATCTGATTTCGGCAGTTCAGGCGCTCGGTTATGAAGCACCTTCCAAAAACACAAGACTCTTTGAGCTTATTGTCATCGAGCATATTGATGAGCTCAGGGCGATTTTTGACGCAGGTGTTTCGCATGTTGTCACATCAGGCGACAAAGCCGTTGATGTGTATGAATTGATCAAGGGTATTCCTGTTTCAACATTCGATCTTATTCAGAGTGTCGGATTTTCGGCTTTCGGTATCTCACTCGGACAGACTCCCAAGGGCAGCGAGTTCGGGCCCATCTGGCTCATCCCGATCCTTTCCACCGTTTCAACCGTTGGCTCCTCAATCTACTCAAACCTCAAACAGAAGCAATCCGGCACGGCAAATTCTCAGATGGCAAAATCAATGGGCTGTATGACAGTATTCATGGCGGGATTCTCACTCTACTTTGTTATTCTTTTCCCCGCCGGTATCGGTGTTTACTGGATTACATCCGGTATCCTCGGTCTTATTTCAAGTATTGTAATCGGTCAGATATACAGCCCCAAGAAAATGCTCGCGAGAAATATGGTTGATGAAACCATTGAACGCCGCTCAAGAGAAAAAGCAATTATATTTGCGGCACAGCAGAAAGAAAATAAATCAGGTGGTGAAATTTCTTGATAAAAGAAGCGTTCGGCACAGGCAACACCATAGATGAAGCAAAGGACGAAGCTTTAAAAAACCTCAATGCTCCCGAGGATATTGAGGATATCAGTATAGAAGTTGTCGAGCAGCCCAAAAAGAAGACACTCGGTCTTTTCGGCGGTTCCCTCGCCAAGGTTAGGGTTTACTATGAAGTTGCCGATGATAAATTTGCGAAAGCAAAGGATTATATAACGGCAATCCTTAAAAACCTCGGAGTTGAAGAATCCGAAATCAATGTGGAAGTAGAAAACGGCGAAGATGTCAGAATCAGCATCTCCTGCGGCGACGATTACGGTTCGGTAATAGGCAGACGCGGTGAAACACTTGATGCCATTCAGTATCTTACCCGCCTTGTAATAACAAGAGAATACGACGAATTCAAACGCGTTACCATCAATGTCGGCAATTACCGTGAAAAGAGAGAGGCTACTCTCAAGTCACTTGCCGCGAAAAACGCGGCGAAGGTCAAGAAATACGGCAGAAATGTCGTTCTTGAGCCGATGAATCCCTATGAGCGCCGTATTATTCATACCGCTATTCACGACATCGAGGGCGTAACCTCACATTCAGTCGGAAGCGACGATGACCGCAAGGTTGTCATCACTCTCGAAGAGGGCTTCAAGCCGACCAACGGCGGCGGATATAACAGAGGCCGCGGCGGCAAGGGCAGAGGAAACGGAAGAAACTATAACAATAATTCTTCAAACAGCGCGCCATCCGCTCCCGCAAGAGAGCCGAGAAGTGATTCCGCGGGTTCTCTTTACGGAAAAATCGAAATCAATAATAATAAAGAATAATATATTACTGTATAATAAAAGCACACCGTTTTGCGGTGTGCTTTTTCTTGTATACAAAAAACAGTTCCGCGGGACAACCCGCGGAACTTATAAAATACTTGTCTGTCTGTTTTTCGCTTAAATGCGACAGCCCCATCATTTTTTAAGTCTGCCTATGAAGCGGATACTGTTGCTTTTAAGCCACGCTTCATATTTATCGTAATCCGGCATTACTTTATATATTTCATTATAAAAGCGTTTTGAATGGTTCATTTCCTTCAGATGACACAGTTCGTGAACGATGACGCTGTCCATAACCTCGGGCGGAGTAAGAACAAGCAGGCAGTTGAAACTGAGATTTTTTGAAGACGAACAGCTTCCCCAGCGGGTCTTGACCGTGCGCACCGAAACCTTATTATAAGAAACGCCCATAAGTTTCGCGTAGTATTCAACCCTCGGAGGGATAATGAGTTTTGCCTTTTGGGTCATCTGACTCAGTTCCTCATCGGTGAACGGAACAAGGTCCGTATCCGACAGACTGTTGTATTTTTCGAGCGTCTTTTCAATCCAGGCGGATCTGCTTTCGACGAATTTCTCGATTTCCCTGTATGTCATTCTCTCGGGAACACGCAGAGTGACTTTTCCGTCGGGGCTCACTTCAACAGAAACGGTTTTTCTGTTGCTCTTGATTATATCGGGATTGTATTTCATATTCAGATCTGAGGCCTGCCGCCGAAGATTTCCTTGGCGTGACCTTTTTCCTTGTCAAAAAAGTAAACATAGCCGCCCTCGT
>JAFWRV010000120.1 GCA_017519685.1 Clostridia bacterium | reverse complement strand
TGTAATATAAAATATTTACACCGCACTTAGAACAATTCGGTTTAAGGTCATAGAACTTGATATAAGCGCCGCAATTCGGACAGTTCAAATCATCTCCGCCTTCCGTTTATTGATAATAACTTAAAGGGTGGCATCTGATGATCCCCCCCGGGTCGAAATTATTTGCGGTTATTTGAATAAGCGATATTCTTCTTGATTCTCTTGCAGAACTGATCTGTGACCTTCTGAGTCCAGAATTTATTCTCTTCAATCTTATAATCGCCGTCTTCGGCAAGGAGTTTTTCATTATAAGCGTCAAACTCCGCATGTCCCTTGGTCTCACGGATTGTATTGTACTGGTCAAGGTCATCCTTGTTATCCTTTGAGAAATACATAATATGATATCCGTAAGTGGATTCGATTATACCGTAGTCTCCTTCTTTTCTGGCAGGATCGAAGCACCAGTCAAGGAATTCCTTAACAAGACTGTCGGTAATTCTGGTACCGGCAAGAAGACCGCCGTCTTCCTTTGAACCTTCATCTTCGGAATGATTCTTGGCAAATTCAGCAAATGACGCGTCGGTTTTTTCGCCTTTTTCCCACTCGGCAAGAAGATCCTCGGCAGTTTTCTTTGCCTTTGCTTTTTCTTCGTCGGTTACGTTTTCTTCATCTTCAGCGTTGAACTTGACAAGGCAGTGACGGACATCGATGCTGTGGCCTGTATAAGCGGCTTTGTCAACAATGATTATAAAAGCGTTAACGCCGTCTTTGATAACGGTTTTGTCGCCTGCTTTGCGCTCTTTGGCGTAAACCCAATCAGCCGCCTTCTCGTTAAGAGAAGATTTGAGATTGCTGTAAAGACCGTTTTTGATTTCTGTTGTGTTCTCGGTTTCCTCATCGGCTGACGCGGGAGCTGCGGTTTCGGCAGCATCGGAGGCTGTCGCCTTTTCAGCTTCGGCTTCAGCGGCGAGATATTCGGAAATAGCAGCTTCAAGAGACTTGAGATCGGTTGACTTATCAAAGACGCTCTGAACTTTTGCGTAAAGCTCCTCGTTTGCCTTATCCTGTCTCTTCTGAAGGTCGGCTTCTTTCTCGCTGTCTTTCTTGGTGAGAGTTTCGCCGGAGAACTTGTAATAATGGATATCTACATAGTCGTAGTCTTTTGTGCTCTTGTTATATTCTTTCTTGATTTCATCAAGTGAGATTCCGTCATCGAATTCATCCTGCTTTGAAGTGTAAAACTCGGATGCGGTCTGCTCCATCTCAATCTGCTTTCTGAACTTTCTCTCAGAGAAGCCGGGGCCGAAATTAGCCTTGAGGAATGCGCCGAGCGAATAGTTGCTCTCTGAAGCGCTGTCACTATAGCTGTCAATTGTTTCCTGAAGCTCGGCTTTTTTGGCATCGGAAAGTTTGAAGCCGGCTTTCTGCGCTTCTTTATAATAAGCGGTAATGAACTGAGCGCGCTCAATAGCGGACTTCTTTATTGATTCAGCCCAGGTTATGGTGTTGCCTTCTTCATCGGTGGTTGTATTGGAAGGGTCATCGGGTGAAAGCTCCGAATTGAAGCCCATATCCATACCGTACTGAGTATACTGGGAAGCCATACTGCTGGTATTCTGATACATGGTGCTGTAATAATATCTGAAGTCAGACGCGGAAACCTTCTGTCCGCCGACTTTAAGCGCGGTTGCGGCTTTCTGAACAAAACCCGTGGTGGAGTTGACAAATAATCCTATTCCGCAAAGGATAGCCAGGCAGAGAATAACGGCGATAATCTT
>JAFWRV010000119.1 GCA_017519685.1 Clostridia bacterium | reverse complement strand
GCTTTCATTGCGTCAGCGAGCGGCTTAAGTGTTTTTGGAAATCTTGACGGATTCGCGGTCCAGTTACCGACACCGTCATGCCATCCCTCTTTATATTCATACCATCCGGCGTCCATCCAGAAATAGTCAATGTCTTTCATTATCGCGGGGTTTATTCCGTTAACCTCCGCGATGAGTTCCTCTGTATTCTTTGTGTTGAACTCGTTGGCAATAACATAGCCGCTCATCGGCCTGATACTCTCAGGGTAAATATTTTCAAGCAGGAATTTCCTGAATGAATTGAATCCTTTTAAAGGGTTGCCTGAGTTATAGAAAGTCAGAGTAACCATCGGCGAACGGACTTCCTCGCCCGGCGTAAGATATGCGCTGAAGAATTCCTGCCTGATAATGATTTCAACTTCTTTCGCCTTTATTCTGAAAGAAGTGTACCATTGACCTGTCCAGTTTGAGGTTATTATTCTGCCGCCGTTTTTACCGCTTATGTTGAAAAACGGCATAAAGGCATTGTTTCTTCCGCCGTCGGCGTTGAATTCAAAAAATCCGTCACCCGGGTCTGCTCTGTACAGTGTGAAATCGTCGGCGGCAGGCTCGCTGGCTTTGCTGAAATACAGTTGCGGACCGTCGCATCCGAGCGTTAAATCCGCGGCGTAAAAATCGCTTATAACAGCGGAATTGTTTTTGCCCGTATTCTTTATAAATACCGTCCATCTGCACGTGGCGGTTTCTTCGTAAATCGTAGCTTCAACCGTCGCAGTGAGATTTTCCGCATTGTTTGTAAGCGTAATAAGCGTTGTTTTTCCGCCTCTGTATTTTTCTCCGGCTTTGCTTTCTTCACCTATCCGGATATCCCATTCGGAGAGACTGCTTCTTAAAGTTTTTCCTCCCAATGTGAAATTATACGCGGGATTTTTCGCTGTCAGTATGTTTTCGTTATACCAGCGGCGGCATTCTTCTTTTTCATTCTCGGAGATTTTCAGCTCATCGGCTGAAAGCGGGTCAAACGAAATTGCGGGCGTTGAATCCGGCTTCATTTCAACAATCACCTTTCCGGTATGGATTAAATGCGTAACCTTATTATAATAATATCACTTGATTTCACGTTGTTCAATAAAAAATAAAATAATTGTTGAATTTTAATATCCTGTGTGTTATCATCAAAATATATTTTATGAAGGGAAGTAATTCAATGAAAAAGAAGCTTTCAGTCATTACGGCGATAATAATTGCCCTGTCTGTCGTTTTATCATCGTTCTCATTTGCTTTTGCAGGGAACGCCGATGTAGCCGACGCGGCAAAGCCTGCCGAAAAGACCTACAAGTATCTTACAAATCCGTCTGTTGATCCTTCAAAGACAAGCACAGCAGTTGTTATTCCGGGCGTATTCCAGTGCAGAACC
Organism: Clostridia bacterium; assembly: GCA_017519685.1. GTDB lineage: Bacteria > Bacillota > Clostridia > Oscillospirales > Acutalibacteraceae > CAG-177. Next base: position 5,315 of record JAFWRV010000119.1, on the reverse strand, counting down.
CTTCAGTATAATGAAGACGGTTCGGTTGCGAAGGATTCCGAAGGAAAAGAATACAGTGCGCCGTTCTTCCTTGAATCAACCGGGGATATCGTTAAATACGCGCTTAAAAAGTGCCTGCTTCCTCTTTTGATAACACTTTTCACTCAGCACGATTTCAATCACAGCCTTGCTCAGAATGTTGCCGATACCATCGGCTGGGCAATAGGCGAAAAAGCCCGTCACGATCAGTACGGCAAGCCGATATATAATGTCAAAGCGGATGAATACAATGACAATGTAGCAACTCTCACACAGGATGAGAAGGACTATATTTACAGTCAGATTCCTCTGCAGGATTATGCCAATATTGTCGGAGAAGACCATCTTTATTTCTTCTCTTATGAATCGCTGAGTAATATTGATTTGATTACCGATGAGCTTTTTGTTCTTATTCAGAAAGCCGCAAAGGCGTCACCGACCGGCAAAACCAACATCATTCCCATCAGCCAGGGCGGCTCGCTTGCCAACGATCTTCTCGCAAGACATCCCGAGGTCGGAAGTCTGCTTGACAGAATCATATATATCGTTCCCGCTCTTGACGGTACCGTCCTTTTGGGCGAAATATATGAAAAGGGTATCATTGATGACGATGAAGCGCTTTACAGCGTTATGATTCCGAGACTTGTTTCAGGCGGCGACACACCGTGGCTCGGACATTTCATCACAATCGCTCTTCGTATATTACCCAACAGTGTCGTAAATGATATTCTTGACAGAGCCGTTGATACTCTTATAGGCGATTATCTCAAATACTGCACCACTCTCTGGGCTCTTGTTCCCCACGGAAATTACAAGGCGGCCGCGGACAAATATCTGAATCAGCCGGAAGATGCCTTTATCCGTAAGCAAACCGACGCTTTCTATGAGGCGCAGGTCAATTCAAAGAAAAACATCCGTTATCAGATGGATACTTACGGCGTGGAAGTATTTGATATCTGTGATTATAACAGCGCCCTCTATCCTATCGTTGACTCCTGGGATAAGATGAACGGCGACGGCGTCATTCAGCTTGACTCCACCTCAATCGGCGCGACAAGCGTTGCTGTCGATGTTCAGCTTCCGACAGGATATAAGCCCGCCATCAGCAATAAGTATATTGATAAATACGCTCTTGTCGATGCCGGCTCAGGTCTTCTTCCCGATACAACATTCTATTTCCATAATCAGAATCACGAGAAGACCGCAAATAACGATGTTATTATGAAACTCGCTATCTGCCTTCTGACCGATAAGGGATTCACAAGCGTAGATTCCTATCCCGACAGATATCCTCAGTTCAATGAAGAAAGAAACGGCAGAAACAACGATAAGAAGCTTGCCGAGCTCAGAGCGCTCGATAACGGTTCTCTTTCAGCGGAGGATAAAGCAGAACTTTATGCCGCAATCGCAGAGCTTGAGGCGCAGATAGACAACACAGTTGTTGACAGAGAAAAATTTGACGCCGCAAACAGCAGATGCGATGCTATAAGAAACAAGATACTCGGTATCTCAACCGAGAAATCCTTAAAGGATAAGATTTCCGATAAATTCAATGAGAGTCTTGCAGAATCAATGAAACGTACAAGCGACAATCTTTATAAGACTCTCGGAGGAAAAGGCTTCTCTGATATTTTCCGTTTCACAAAGTAAATTAATACTAATACCGGGCTGCTGCCGAAAACGCGGCAGCCCGTATTTTATATTGCAAAGCAAACAAGAAGAAAACGGCTCACAGATTTGATACTGTGAGCCGTTGACGCTTTCTTTATGATTCGACTGAAACTTTGAGAAGCTCTCTGATAGTGGTTGTGCCTTCAATAACATACTGACCTGCCGACATTCTCAGAGTGTGCATTCCCTCTTCAAGAGCGGCATTCTTGATATCCTCAGTATTGGACTTGATGGTGATAAGGTGCTTGAGTTTCGGGGACATTTCCATGATTTCATAAACACCGGTTCGTCCGTAGAAACCTGTATCCGCGCAGAGGGGACATCCGCCGGGTTCATATATGGTGAGGGGCTTGTCAGCGGGATAGTTGAGAAGCGCTTTCTCGTCTTCGGTTGCCTCTCTCGGCTTCTTGCAATGCGGGCAGAGTTTACGGACAAGTCGCTGGGCAAGAACGCCGACGACAGAGTCCGCGATAAGGTATGACTCAAGGCCCATATCAAGAAGACGGCTGATTGTTGCCGCGGAGCTGTTGGTATGGAGCGTGCTTACAACAAGGTGGCCGGTGATTGATGCCTGAACGGCTATGGAAGCTGTTTCATAGTCACGGATCTCACCGATCATGATAATATCAGGGTCCTGACGGAGTATGGAACGAAGGGCGGACGCGAATGTAAGTCCTGCCTTCGGATTAACCTGAACCTGGTTAAGACCGCTGATGTTCGCTTCGACGGGGTCCTCAACCGTGATGATGTTAACCGCTTCATCGTTAAGCTCTGAAAGCGCGGTATAAAGGGTAGTGGATTTACCTGAACCGGTAGGTCCGGTAACAAGGATAATGCCGTTCGGGTTTGAAAGAATATGGTCAAATCTCTTTAATTCAAAGTCTCTCATACCAAGCTGGTCCTTGGTTCTTGTAAGAGCGACCGACGAGGCAATACGCATAACGACCTTCTCGCCGTAGCAGGTGGGAAGCATAGATACACGGACGTCATACTCGGAGCGGTCAACCTCAACAGTGATACGGCCGTCCTGCGGCTTACGCTTTTCGGAAATATCCATACCGCCCATAATCTTAAGACGGGTGACCATAACCGGCATAACGGAAATATCATACTGCATAACCCTGATAAGCGAACCGTCAATACGGAAACGGACAACAACCTGGGTTTCGTGCGCGTCTATATGAATATCGGACGCTCTCTTACGGACTGCCTGCTCAAACATTGATTTAACAAGCAAAACGATGGGAGAATTGTTGATATCCGCGTCCTCTTTTTCTCTCATTTCATTGAGAGCCTGGATTTTCGCGTCACGCTCTTTGCTGAACTTTTCAACGGCGTTCATCGCTTCTTCAGAGCCGTAGTATTTATCAAGCAGAGCGTTGATATCGCCTATCGCGGCAACCTTCGGCTCAATCTGACAGCCGGTGATAATCATAATATCATCCTGGGCGTTCATATCGAGCGGGTCTGCCATTGCGAGCACGAGTACGGAGTTGTTTTCATCCGCGAATCTTATGGGGCAGACATTGTGCTTTCTCAGATCTGCGCCCTTGACAAGCTTTACAATTGCTTCCGGAAGCTCAAGTCCGCGAACCGAAATGAATTCATATCCTGTCATCTTGGCCCTTGCTTTTGCAATCTGGACACCGTCGCAGGCCTTGCTGTCAACGAGCGCATCGGCGAGCGAGCCGCCGTTTTTCTGCTGCATCTGTAATGCGATATCAAGTTTTTCCTGGGTGATTTCACCCATGCTTACCAATACTTCACCGATATTTGACCTTGAAATTGACATAACTTCCTCCATATTAATTATAATAATACATTTATATTATCGCTTTTTTGCCGATTTATGTCAATAATAATTTGAAAATTTTATAGTATTAAATCTATATTTCTTGAAATATTAATGTAAATGTGTTAATCTTATTTCCGTAATAAAAGAAGGTGAATTTATGACTGTTCAGCAGCTTAAATACGCGATAGCGATTGCCGAAGCCGGTTCAATGAATAAAGCTTCGGAATTGCTCTATGTTTCCCAGCCGTCGCTGACCGGCGCGATTAAAGACCTTGAGAATGAAATCGGATTTCAGATTTTTTTGAGAAACGGCAGGGGAGTAACGCTGACCCCCGAGGGCTCCGAATTCATTACTTACGCAATGCAGGTCAATAATCAGTATAATGAGCTTCTCGAGCATATCGGAAAATCCGGAAACAGAAAAAGAAAATTCGGTGTTTCCACGCAGCATTATTCGTTCGCGGTCAAGGCGTTTGTCGAGCTTGTCAAGGAATACGATACCGCGACTTATGAATTTGCCATACGCGAAACCAAGACAAGAGAAGTAATCTCTGACGTCGCGAATCTGAAAAGTGAAATCGGAATACTGTATCTCAGTGAGTTCAACCGTTCCGCAATCAATAAAATTCTCCGCGCAAATGACCTTGAATTTCATCACCTTATTAACTGTGAAGCGTTTGTTTATATGTGGTCCGGTCATCCGCTCGCGAAGAAGAAAAAAATCGGATTTGAGGAACTTAAGGATTATCCGTGTCTCTCCTTTGAACAGGGCGACTCAACCTCATTCTATTATGCTGAGGAAATACTGAGCACAGCGGATTATGAAAGAACAATCAAAGCCAACGACAGAGCGACTATGCTCAATCTTATGGTCGGGCTTAACGGATACACATTGTGCTCCGGCATTATCTGTGAAGAGCTGAACGGGGATGATTATGTTGCCGTTCCGTTTGATTCCGGAACACTTAAGCAGGACAGTATAATGGAAATAGGTTATATAACAAAGAAAAATGTCGCGCCGGGTGAACTCGGTAAACTCTATATTGAAAAGATGCGTGAATATCTGAATATATGAAATAGCCGGGTTATAGGTTTTGCCTATATCCCGGTATTAATTTTATGTATTAGACAAACCTACCGGAATGGTATATAATACAGCCATCAAAACAAAGGAGGCGGACAGCGTGAGTAAATTCGCTGAACAAATCTCAATACCTCCGGCGGTGCTGTTGAGCCTCTGCCGAATGTGTTGAATGAGATAAACACCGGATTAATCAGATTAAAACTAAAACAAATTCAAATTTAAGGAGAAATAATTATGTCAGATATTAAAAATTCAAAAAACTGGAGCTTTGAAACAAAACAGGTTCATATAGGTCAGGAACAGGCAGACCCCGCAACAGACGCGAGAGCGGTTCCGATTTACGCATCGACATCGTTTGTATTCCATAACAGCGAGCACGCCGCCGACCGTTTCGGTCTCAGAGACGCGGGCAACATTTACGGCAGACTTACCAATCCCACCCAGGATGTTTTTGAGCAGAGAATCGCTTCTCTTGAAGGCGGCGTCGCGGCTCTTGCAACGGCTTCCGGAGCGGCTGCCATCAATTACACAATCAGCGCGCTTGCAAAGAGCGGAGAGCATATTGTAGCTTCCAAGACTATTTACGGAGGCACATTCAATCTCCTTGCCCATACGCTTCCTCTCACATCGGGAATAACGACCACATTTGTTGACCCCGATGAGGAGGGCTCATTTGAGGCGGCAATAAAAGAAAATACCAAAGCAATCTTCATTGAAACTCTCGGCAATCCCAAGTCAAATATTGTT
>JAFWRV010000118.1 GCA_017519685.1 Clostridia bacterium | reverse complement strand
CCGATAAAACGTTTCAGGGCGCACGCTCGAGATACAACAGTGTTCTGACATCGCTTAAGACAAAAGTCAACATCCTTGAAAAATGTCAGAATGACCGTCTTATTGCTGATAATCCCGATAATTATTTCCTTGACAAGGATTATATCTACTCCGCTTTTGAACCGTTTGTATTTCAGAAGCTCGACATCACAGACCGTTTTGACGATTCCCTGACTGCGGACAGCGCCCCCTCCGTTTTCGAAACGGACGCCGGAGGTAAATCGGTTGTCTATTCGGGAAATGAAAAAGAAAAAACGCTGAAGTTTGTTGACGAGCAGATTACGGAAACCCTGACGGCTGAATATGACAAGAGGTCCGATTCGTTCAGATGCTCATATTCGGTTGAAACAGCCGGGGAAGAAAAAGCGGTTGAATTTCTTGAGTTTGTGACCGTTGACAAAAACACCTACGCAATCCAGAGTCAGAACACAAGATGCTGGATAGCGTTTGACGCGGACGGCAGCATAACTTATTTCGTCTGTGTTCAGCTGAAGAACGATGAAATCACACGTGACGACAGCATATTCAAAGCAGGGTCGGCGGCAATCACGGAATTCAAAAACAAAGTTTCGCGGGCAAAGAAATCAGATTACGACAAGATTCACGAGTTCGAGGACGGAACACTTTACTATACGGATATCACCAAAGAAGATACAATTTCAATTTATGCCGACGCTTACAAATCCGCTTTTGTGTGAGGGCGTTCGCATTTAAGCGAAAAACAGACAGATAGAAAAAACAGTTTCACAGTTGTCACTGTGAAACTGTTTTTTAATGAATAATTGATAATGAATAATTTCGGGTCGCTGCGCTCCGGATTATATTTTTCTGCGCTCGCCGCTTATCCGTTCTTTTTATTTTTTATTTTATTAATAATTCCGTATATTATCAGTATCGCGATCAGGATAAAGCAGACATACATCAGCACCGTTTTGACCTGCGTCACAGTTGAAGCGAATGAAACCAGCTGCCTTGAGGGTGCTGAAGACTTAAGCATTATGACGGTGCAGATATTTTCACAGTAATCCGTAACCGCCAGCACGGCGGGAAGCAGGATAAGCGCGCTTTTCCTTTTCATAAGCGTTACTATCAGCAGAGAAAAGAAAACGCAGTAGGCAACGGGATACACGAAATCAAGAGGAAGCTGAATCCTGAGATAAGTGTTTCTGCCCGTTTCGGAAATAAGACTCAGAAATTTTACCGCGTCATCATAGGAATACCCGAAATTCATATCAAAGCATCGTATCCCTCCGGTAGTGCTTTCTATCGCCGGAATAAGGTAAAAATTCATAACGGCGCAGATAACCGCCGTTACGGCTCCGCTGATAATAAGAGGAATTTTAAAGGATTTGTTTTTCATATTGTCACCTTCAAAAAAAGGGTCTGCCTGGGAATTATTCTCCGGGCAGTAATTTAGCTTCGTTTAATCTGAGAACATTTTTTGTAAGGGTAGCAAGGTCGCCCTCATAGCATTTGAAATCACGCAGATGCTTGAGAAAATCTTCGGGAGATACAAGTTTTCTGCAGAATTTTTCGGGCAGGAACTCTCCCTTTTTGAGCATATCCGAAACAAAACCGGTACAAGTGTTTTTTCTGTGGATGTTGACATGCCATCTGAGGTAAATCATTGCCGCGCAAAACATGCTGTAACGGTATTCCGCCTTATTTCTGAGATGCTCGCGTATTCCCAGCGAAATCTTGTGACAGACATGATCGGGCACGGGTATCTCATAATAGGCGCAGTAAACCGCCTGTCCCTTGTATGTAGGATGCAGCACAAAGTTTTCCACGACAAAACCCTTCTTACCCGTGAAGCTGTAAAACTCCGGGCCTGTTTCATCTGTATTGATTGACGCGTGTGAGTATTGCCATCTGCCGAGTCCCCTCATAAATTTAGAAACTTTATCGGGGTAACAGGTGAGCAGAATGCGGATGACTTTATTACCCATTGCCTTCTCCTTTAACCGTTTTACGGCTTGTTATTACATACAGGTATATCCGCCGTCAACGGGAAGAACGACGCCGGTTACATAAGTTGACGCGGGAGATGAAAGGAACAGAGCGGCAGAGTCGAGTTCACCCTCGTTTCCGTAACGTTCCATCGGTATCATTGTTTTCGCGTTCTGAATAAAGAAATCGCTGTTGAGAGTATCTCTTGTCAGATCGGTATAAAAATATCCCGGGCAGATAGCGTTGACCGTGATATTATATTTGCCCCATTCCGCGGCAAGCGCGCGGGTAAGGTTTACGACACCGCCCTTTGCGGCGTGATAAGGAGCGGAGCCGGCAATCTTGTTTCCGACCATTCCGTACATCGAAGCGATATTGATGATTCTTCCGTAACCTGCGGGAATCATTGCCTGCTTCGCAACGGCTCTTGCCATTCTGAACGAGCCGAAAAGGTCGATATCAAACTCATCGGCAAACTGTTTGTCGGTTATATCCTCCGCGGGAGCAACGGCGCCTGTTCCGGCGTTATTGATAAGAATGTCAATTCTTCCGAAATGCTTCATAACCTTAGCGACGGTTTCGTTAACCATATCTGTATCTGTAATATCGCAGCGCAGCGCAAGAGCTTCAACACCGTATTCCTCCGTAATGGAAGCAACGACGCTGTCAAGCATTTCCTGACGGCGCGCAACCGCGACTATGTTACATCCCTGATTTGCAAGCGCCTTTGCCATCTGAACACCGAGACCGGTTGAACATCCGGTAATGACTGCGACCTGTCCTTTTAAATCAAAATAAGATTTCATGATATACTCCTTCTGTTTTAAGTTTTGCTTTTCTTTATCTTTTTTTGCGTTTTTTATTCTTTGTTTTCTTATCTTCCGTCTCTGTGCTTTCAGCCGGTTTTTCTTCCTGCTCCACCACCGGTTCCTGAGCCGGTTCCTGCGGTTTTTCCGCGACTTCCTCATCCTCCGGGTCGGGAATGGAATCCGCGGTACCGTATAATTTTACATCCTTTTTCTTATGCTCTCCGCTCGGAGCGTCACTGATATAGTCAATGATATATTTATATTTTTTAAGCGTAAAGTTCGGATATCTTCTTTTGAAGTGTTCAAGCACACTTCCCTTTCCGAAGAAATTCTCTCTGAATTTCAGATAGATATCTGAATTTTTCAGAAAATCGACAACCTTTTCCATCTGCTCAGCGGTAAGGTCGATTTTCTTCTGGGTTTCTCCTATCGCGGTTGCCTGAAGGGTTTTAAGCGCCTTGACTATTCCTTTAAGGTCAACCAGCGTTGTCGCCACATCGATTATAATTATCGAATAGAGGATAAAACAAATGATGTAAAGAACCGTCGGCGACATAAAGTCCATAAGCCGCTCGATAAGAGGTAAAATGTATTTGACAATTACAACCACGCCGGCTCCGAAAATCAGGAGTCCCTTGAGATAAACTCTGCCGTGAATGTTGAATTTTCTGTCGGAATAATCCCACCACATCGCGTGAAAAACTTTTTCCATCGTGAAATGTGTAATATATTCAAGCAGGCCTGTCATAAGGAAGCCGAGAATAAAAAGCATCCATATAGTGTCAACGGTTCCGTAAAACAAATACCTGCAGAGAATTGCGGCAACTCCGTATATCGGACAAATCGGTCCGAAAAGGAATCCTCTCTTGACGACCTTGCCGTCTCTTATCATATACAAAAGAGTCTCAACTATCCAGCCGCCGACTCCGAATATCATAAATGTAAAAAAATATCTGCAAACAGTATATATCAAGTCATAGTCCTCCTGTTGATCTCCTCATAAACCGGAATAAACTTTTTTGAAGAACCGGTGTAATCCGCGGTCGCACAGTATTTGTCCGCAACAGTCAGCAGCCACGCGCCGATGCTGTGAGGATTTTCGCGGCAGGCAGGAAACATATGTGACATAACCATATTTCTCTGCATATCGGACATCTTGCCGAAATGTTCCTCTATATTTTTTACCGCCTGCTTAGGATGATACCAGATATGATATTCATCGTGCTTTTCGGTGTACCATTCATAAAGATAAAAATCGTGAAGAAGCGACGCCCTGATTATCTGACGCTCATATTTCGGCTTGAGTCTGTCACACATTCTGAAGACCGTGTAAGAAACATACACGCTGTGAAAATGAGTGGTCACTTCTCTGTGATGATGGTATTGAGTCATTGACCTTACGGTTTCATCCGAGAGCAGATCTTCTGTATATTCAAGGTATTTATTTAACCTTTTTAATTCTTTTTCCGTTTTCATACCGTTTCTCTGCATTAATAAAGTAATTTATAGTATCCTGTATATTATATCATAATTTTATAAAAAAGCAACCTGAAAAGAATTATATATGTTTTTTCGGCATAAATCCCTAAAATATAACACATTACCGCTGTTTTCCGACAAATTCGCTATTGAAAAGCGGCCGGATTTATTATAAAATATTTTTTAAAGGAGTGAATTATATGAAAAAGACAGTTAAATTAACGGCGATACTTCTTGCTTTTGTTCTTGCCGTAAGCGCGGTTGCTCCCTCTTTTGCCTCAAGCGCTGCCGCGGCAGAAAGTTACTCCGTAATCATAAATCCCTATGAAAAAATCGACTGGGATAATGTGAAAGCATATAAAACCGGTCTTCACAATCACACAAACGCTTCCGACGGCGATCCGACTCTGAAGCAATCAATCGAAAGACACGCGGAGTGCGGATTTGATATCGTCGCAATCACCGACCACGGAACCGTCAATTATACCTGGGAAACCGAGAACGCCGATTCTCTCATCCACGGCGGTCTGAGACTTGTCGGAAAGTCCGAAGGCGAGCTTGAATATCTCGGCAAAGAAGGAAAATTCGATAACGGAACATCATATAAATACGCGACTGAAGCGAACGGCGATGATTACCTTACGCTTGACAGCGGCAAAAAAATAATGCGTGTTCCTTACGGAATTGAGCAAAACGCCGTTTCGGCAAACGCCCATGTCAACAGCTGGTTCGCCGACTATCACAACAACGGACTGACTGTCTATAAAGACGCCGTGAAAAACGTTGACAAACTGGGCGGAGTCTGTGTAATCAACCATCCCGGCGAATACAGCAAGGCAAGATATGAACTTCACTCCGCCGACGCGTATAACACAGGCAATCTGTCATATAAATACATTGTCAATAAATTTGCTTCCCTGCTGGACGAATACAGCGCTTGCATCGGAATCGACATAAACTCCAAGGGCGACGGCAGAACCAGATTTGACAGAATTCTCTGGGATATACTGCTTGAAAGATTCTCGTCAAACGGCAGAACAGTGAACGCAATCTGCTCGAGTGACGCCCACCAGCTTGATAAAATTGACACAGGATTCACCTACGTTTTAATGAAAAACCAGGACAGCGCCTCTCTCAAAAGCGCGCTGCTGAACGGTGAATTCATCGGAGGCAGCCACTGTAACGGAAATCCCGACGAGCTGAAGGAAATCGCCGCTTCGCTTAAAGAGTTTTACGGTGAAACCGATATTTACAAAGATATAACGGAAGTCACCGGAAAAATGGACAAGAGAGTTGAAGAAATCGAAAACGGCGAAAGGGATGCCGATGACGATATCGGGGAAACATATTCCGTGCTTGATGAAAACGGATATTACAAAGGCAAAACCGAACCGATGGTAACTTCAATTACCGTGGAGGGCGACAGAATAACCGTAAACACCGAAAACGCTCTGCTTGTCAGATGGATTTCAAACGGAAAGACTGTTTTGACCTCAAAACCGGAAGAAGCGACAATCACTCTCGGCGATTACGCCGGTAAAATCGGAGACTATATCAGAGCCGAAGTTTTCGGCGAAGGCGGATTCCTCTATACTCAGGCATTCATTCTGAAATCCGCGGCAACGAAACCGATGCCGGTTGTCGAAGGAGTATTCATTGATTTTGGTTTTCTTGACTGCCTTCTTCCGATATTCAAAAACTGGTCAGATATACTCGGCAGAATGATATGAAGAAAAAAGACGAACTTAAAATGCCCCGATACAGGTTCAGGTGCATTCTTGACGTAACACCCGATGACCTGAGAAAAATGGGCGCCAAAGCGGTCGGCCTTGATATAGACAATACGATTGCTCCGGACGGAACCATGAAATTCGTTGACGGAGTAAGAGAATGGGTCAGAACCATACTTGACGCGGGATTCCCCATTATGATTATTTCAAACGGAACATATTTCAGGGTAAAAGCCATTTCAAAATATCTCGGCGGTCTGCCTTTCATTCATCTTTCGCTCAAACCGTTTCCGCATTCGCTTATAAAAGCGGCCAAGCGTATGAATGTTGACATTTCTGAGCTCGCGATGCTCGGCGACCAGCTTTTCTCGGATATCAAGGCGGCAAACCGCTGCGGAGCGATAGCGGTAAGAATCGACCCTCTGCCGGCGAAAAGTCTTTATCCCCATTACTATATGATAAAGCAGAAAATGGAAGAACCGATTATAAAAGAATTCGAGTCAAAACACGGATACGGAGTTGAACAGTAAAAAGTATAAGCCCGGCAGGATAATCCTGCCGGGCTCTG
>JAFWRV010000117.1 GCA_017519685.1 Clostridia bacterium | reverse complement strand
GGCAAGCTCAAGAGCTTTTCTCGCCTCGTTTTCGGCGTTATAAATTGTTTTGCCGGCAGCCGCACCCATGGATAATGTGACTCTTATCTGGCGGCCTTTATATGAATACTGTCTGACCGTGTCAAGAACCGAAAACTTATCGTCAATCATTTTTTGTATATTGGTCTTTTCGGTTACAATCATAAATCTGTCGTCGCTTATTTTTTTGACAACGGAGTTGAAACGCTCGCACCAGTCATCAAGAAAACCCTCAACAACACTTTTTATCTCGGTTCTTTCACTGTCTCGCTGAATATCGTTATTATCGTCAATATTATTTGTTTCCGCGATAAGAACATACGGTCTTGTATCGTAATACGTTTCCTCAATCTGCTTTAACTCTGTGTTGTCAAAAAACGAAAAAGCGTAGTGCTTTACGGAATCGCTGTAAAACGGGAAAGAATATACAGTATAGAATTTGCCTTTCGCCTTGACATTATTGCCGAATCCGGCTTCTTCAAAATTTTTAATCAGAGAGCGGATATTTGTATCCTGTGACATCGGAGCGTCGAGGACATCGTTAATAAACAATTCATTTGCCCAGGTGATAAACCCGTGCTCATTGCTGACGGCAATCGGATAAGGCAGAGAAGAAAGATTTTTATGATTTGAGTAATCAAGTTTCTCCGCAGTTGACCTGAGCATTTTTTTATATCTTTTTCTTACATTCAGAGCACGGACGAAACCGTAAACGAAAATAAGGAAAAACAAACCCGCCTCAAGAAGAGCCAGACTCTTTTTATCCAGCACAAGAGCCGTTACGGCAATCAGGCTGAATGATGCGACAGCGGTAATCAGCATAAACACACTGTCGTAATAGAAACCCTTGAATTTCATTTATACCTCCAGGATTACAGGCAGAATAATAGGATTACGCTTTGTCTTGTCATATACAAATCTCGATACTGCGTCTTTGACTTTTCCTTTGATTGAATTAAGGTCATAAACATTGGCGTAATAACAGTTATCAAGCGCCTTTTCGGCAACTTTACGCGCGTTTTCTATCAGTTCCTCAGATTCTTTTACATAGACGAATCCCCTGGAAATCACTTCAGGCCCTGCGATAAGCTGTCTTGTTTCATAATCAACGGCTGCCGTTACTACGATGATGCCGTCTTCGCTGAGGTGTTTTCTGTCTCTGATAACCACCGATCCGACATCGCCGACACCTGAGCCGTCAACAAAAACTTTACCGGCGGGAACGGGAGTTCCCGCTTTCATTGAAGTGCTTGTCAGTTCGCAAACCTGACCGTTGTCACCGATGAAAATGTTCTTGTGAGGAATACCCATTGACTCGGCAAGAGCGGCGTGTTTCTGAAGATGCTTCTGCTCACCGTGAACGGGAATGAAGAACTTCGGTTTGACGATGCCCATCATCAGTTTGAGCTCTTCCTGACAGGCGTGACCTGAAACATGAACTTCATACATTTTTTCATATATAACAGTCGCGCCGAGTTTCATAAGCTCGTTGACAACATTTCCGACTGTTTTTTCATTACCGGGAATCGGTGTAGCTGAAATTATAACATAGTCTCCGGGGCAGATTCCGACCATTTTATGCTCGGAAAAAGCCATTCGGGTCAGCGCAGACATCGGCTCGCCCTGACTGCCGGTTGTAACAATAACAAGATGCTCGGGCTTATACTGCTTGATGGATTCGGCAGTTATAAGCACATTATCCGGAATGTTAAGGTAGCCGAGTTCAGAGGAAATGCTGACAACATTCTCAAGAGACCTTCCCACAAAGGCAACCTTCCTTTTAAGAGAAGCGGCGACATTTATTATCTGCTGAACTCTGTGAATATTGGACGCGAAGGTCGCGACTATAATTCTGTTTTTACCTGCTTTTCTGAAAAGAACCTCAAAGCTTTCGCCGACTTTTCTTTCACTTTCGGTAAAGCCGGGTCTCTCGGCGTTGGTGGAATCCGAAAGAAGCGCGAGCACTCCCCTGTTGCCGAGCTGAGAAAAACGGGCAAGGTCAATCATGCCGCCGTCAATCGGTGTGCTGTCAATTTTAAAGTCGCCGGTCTGGACAACGGTCCCCGCTCCGCAGGTTATCGCGAGAGCGATGGCATCGGGAATGGAGTGATTAACGTGAATCATCTCAACAAAAAATTCGCCTGCCGTGACGGTGTCCCCGGGAGAAACCTCGTTGAGAGTGCAGTCAGATAATATGCCGTGCTCCTTAAGCTTGCATTTAATCAGACCGATTGTAAGACGGGTTGCGTAAACGGGAATATTGACCGTTTTAAGCAGATAGACAAGCGCGCCTATATGATCCTCGTGACCGTGGGTGATAATAATTCCCTTGATTTTATCCGCGTTCTTTTCGACATAAGTAAAATCGGGTATCACCATATCCACGCCGAACATTTCGGGCTCGGGAAAAGAAAGACCGCAGTCAACAATAATCATCTCGTCTTTGTATTCATACAAAGTCATGTTTTTACCGACTTCATTGATACCGCCGAGAAAAGATATTCTCAAAGGGACTTCCTTTTTGGTTTTTTTCTGTGAGCCGTTATGCGGACTTGAGTATGTTCTTTTCTTTGAAGGCGCTTTTTTTGATTTTTCGTTTGTAGAAAGCGTCTGTCTGACGGCGGTTACTTCTTCGGTTTTGCCGTTTTTCTTTCTTCTGCTGCCGTGGGCGGAAGTCTGCTTGCTCACGGTTTTATCATTTTCGGTTTTATTCTTTTTTGATTTTGTGTAATTGTTTTTCTTTTGCATTTAGTCACCTGTAAAATTATTTAAGATATTTTTCCACATTTTTCTTGTAATGTCCGGAATCCTGAAATCCGGTTTGCGTATTCTGCGCAGCGCCCCATTTTCTTTTGATTTCTTCAAATGAATCGGTTTTGATTTTCGCTCTTTCAAATCCGTCTTTACTGCCGTACAGGCACCAGTCCGAATCCCACATTCCGTGACCCGTCGCCTTATATGTCCAGAGAAGCCAGTTAAAATTACAGTTTTCCATGGTTTTGAAGCAGTTATCCCAGGTTGTCTGCTTATGAGGATAGAATTCTCCCATCAGCAAAGGAGTGTCGGCGTAATACAGCCTGGTCAGATAAACAAAAAGATTGAAAATAAAATCAGAATTCTGATAAAAATGGACCTGATAAACTACATTTGTCCAATTCTTAAATACCTTATGCGGCAAAGCGGCCGCTGTCCAGATACACTCGAGAGTAATTATATGGTCCTTATCGACGGCTCTTACAGCATCATAAAGCCGCGTATAAATGTATTCATTATTCTTTCTGCGGGTTAATTCCGTTGCATCAACATCGCACATCGGCTCATTCAGCAAATCGTACATCGCGACCGCGGGGTTTCCTTTGAACCTTCCGGCAATAGCCGCCCAGAGTTCACCGGTCAGTTCTCTGTATCTTTCGCCCTGAGCCGTCTGATCATACAGACCGCAGGAGGAGCCTTTACCCGAATGGGGCGCGTCGCTCTGATAGCCGACCGCTCCGTGCATATCGAGTATTACATAAATGCCTCTTGCCGAGCATTCCGAAACAATCCAATCAAGCCGTGAAAAATCCCATTCGCCTTTTTCATCTGTAATTTCGGTGCCGTTATCATCATAATAGAAATTACGGAACCAGAACGGTACTCTCACGCAGTTAAATCCCATGGATTTAATACAGTCCAGGTCATATCCGGT